>DATKHQ010000076.1:0-14938 GCA_035510175.1 Candidatus Sulfotelmatobacter sp.
GCGTTGCTTTTCCTTCGCCTCGCGGTCGTGCAGGTCGGCGGCACGGTCGAATTCCTTGATGCCGTCGACCCAGGTTTGCTCCGCGAGCGAATAGACCGAGAGCGGGTGTCCGGACCAGATCACGAAGTCGGCATCCTTCCCCGGCTCCAGCGAGCCCACGCGAGAGTCGATCTTGAGCTGGCGGGCGGGGTTGCCGGTGACGAAATCGAGCGCCGCGATCTCCGGGACGTCGCCGTACTTGACCGCCTTCGCCGCCTCCAGGTTCAGCCGCCGGGCCAGCTCGTTGGAGTCGGAGTTGAAGCTGACGACGACGCCGCGGTCGCGCATCAGGGCGCCGTTGTAGGGGATCGCGTCGTACGCCTCGAGCTTGTACGCCCACCAGTCGCTGAAGGTCGAGCCCCCGGCGCCGTGCGCCGCGATCTCGTCCGCGACCTTGTATCCCTCGAGCACGTGCTGGAACGTGGCGACCGAGACGCCGAACGATTCCGCCGTGCGGATCAAGGCGAGGATCTCGTCGGCCCGGTAGCAATGGCTGTGGATCAGGCGCTTCCCGTCCAGGATCTCGGCGATCGCCTCGAGCTGAAGGTCGCGGCGCGGGGGCTCGCGCCGCTCCTTCTCCTTGTCGGAGAGTCCGTCGTAGGCCACCCACGCGTCCCGGTAGTGCCGCGCCGCGACGAACCGCTCGCGGATCGACGCCATCACGCCCATTCGCGTCGCCGGGTAGCGCTGCGGCCGTCCCGGATCGCGGCCGTTTGACTGCTTGGGGTTTTCTCCGAGGGCGAACTTGATCCCGGGCGGCGCCCCGGGGAGCATCATCCGCTCCCGCGAGCTGCGGTAGTGGAGTTTGACGACGGCGTTTTGTCCTCCGATCGAGTTCGCCGAGCCGTGGAGAAGATTCGCCGAGGTCAGCCCGCCGGCGAGCTCGCGGTAGATCGCCACGTCCCGGGTATCGATGACGTCGTCGATCCGGACCTCGGCGGTGACGTTGTTCGAGC
Source organism: Candidatus Sulfotelmatobacter sp. (assembly GCA_035510175.1). Lineage (GTDB taxonomy): Bacteria > Acidobacteriota > Polarisedimenticolia > Polarisedimenticolales > DASRJG01 > DASRJG01. Next base: position 996 of record DATKHQ010000076.1, read on the forward strand.
CCTCGTTGACGCCGCCGCGGATGGCGGTGTGCGAGTGGCAGTCGATCAACCCGGGTGTGACGTGCTTGCCTGCCGCGTCGACCACCTTCGCCCCGGCAGGTGCCGCGATCCCCGGACCGACGCGCACGACCTTCCCGTCCTTGACGAGAAGGTCCGCGTGCTCGAGGATCCCGGCCGGCCCCTGAGTCCAGATCGTGGCATCGCGGACGAGGACGACCTCCGCGCGTGCGGCGCCGGCCGCCCCGGCGCACACGAGCGCCGCCACGGCGGAGAGGAGGCGCTCCGCCCGTCTCATGGGGCCGATCCGTCGGGACCATGCGTGCGCGTCCCCGAGATCGGCGCGCTGCGCGCGCCCATCTCGAACGTGCCCTCGAAACTGTCGCCGGTGACGATCACGGTGACCTCCGTCGCGGGGCGCCCCTCGGACGCGGGGAAGGTCACGGTCAGCGCGTTCCCGGCGAGGGTCACCGCGTCGAAGGTCACGGTGCCCGAGCGAGTCTCCGCCGTCCCGGTGTAATGGCCCGCTTCGCCGCGGATCGTCCAGGTGCGCTGCACCGTCTGGCCCGGCAGCTGCATCGCGACCGACCAGGTGCCGCGAGGATCGACGACCGCGTTGGGATCTCCCTTGGGCTTCGGCTTCTCCTCGACCGGGTAGTCCAGTCCGTCGACGAAGACACGGCGGATCCGTGTCTCCTTGGCGAAGATCGGCCCGTCGGCGATCAGCAGGTTCGCGATCTTCCCGCGCTCGAGCGTTCCCATGGAACGTCCAACGCCGAGCAGCTTGGCCGGAACGGTCGTCAGCGCCGCGAGCACCTCGTCCTCGGAGAGGCCGGCCTCGACCATCTTCCGCAGGTTGACCGAGAAGTCCGGGGGATTCTTGAGGCCGTGCGCGGACAGCGCGAACGGGATCCCGGCCTTCTTCAGCGAGACCGGGAGCGTCGACGCGTCGAGGTAGCGCCGCATCACGCGCAATGGGACCTCGAGCGCCTCGTCGGGGTCGTCGACCTTCGGCTTGTCGGGGACCGCCGCCGGCAGGATCAGCGTGCGGCCGGATTTCGCGAGCGGCTCCAGCACGTCCGCCTCCTCGCCGCTCGCGATCACGACGAGGTCGATTCCGAACTCCCGCGCGATCCGGTCGGCGAGCAGCGCGTCGTCCGCGGCGCGAGACTCGAGGAACAGCGGCTGGCGTCCCGCGAGCACCTCCTGGAGGGAGGCGAGCGCCGGCGAGTCCGCGGGCCGTGCCATCCCTTCGGGGTGCTTGGCGTAACGCGCCGTCCAGGTCCCGTACCTCTGGGCGTCGAGGAACACCTGCCGCAGCGCCGCGGCCGCTCCCATCACGCTCGTCGGGTACCCCTCTCCCCACGGGACGGTCTCGAACGCCGCGTGCTGCGCGACGTCGTCACGGACGATGACGTCGGCCACCGGCGTGTCGTCCTCGAGAAGCGCCAGGGCGCTCGAGCCCCGCAATACTCCCTTCGCCGGGACGGCCAGGACCGCGACGATGCCGAGCTTTCTCATCGACGCCGCATCGCGCTTCCGGTCGCCGGAGAACGCGGTGAGGGTGTCGGCCGCTCGGCGCTCGGGGTGGACGAGCGCCACGGCATAAACCGGTCCGGCATCGGGCTCCCGCGGCGTGGCGCGCCGCCTCTCGCCCGGGGAGGAGGCCGGCGCGCCGGCGGAGCCCGTGTCGGCCTCCGGTGACCAGCCGCCGGCGTCGATGAAGCCCGGATAGACGAACGATCCCTTGGCGTCGATGGCGACCGCATCGGCGGGGACCGCCACCTTCGCGCCGACGGCCTCGACGAGCCCGTCGCGCAGGACGACCGTCGCCCCCTCGATGCGCTGGCCGGGCGCGGTGATCACGGTGCCGCCGGTGATCGCGTAGATGCGCGGCCGGGCGGCCGGTGCCACGACCCACGCCGCGGCCACGGCCATCGCCGCGGCGAGGAGGCGTGTGCGATGCGAGCGGGCGGCGGGCGTCATGAGGACCGGCGGGGAGTCTAATCGAAACCCGGATAATCTTGGAGCCGTCATGGAGAACCTGGCGCGCCGCGTCGACACCACCGCCTGGTCGTGCATCGTGCTCGCCGTCGTTTGCTTTCTGCTGACCGGCCTCGAGATTGCGATCCCGCCGCTTCTCGCGAGGATCACCGAATCGATCGGGGCGGGCGATGATCCATCGCTCGCGGCCACCCGGCGCGCATTCGTCGAGGGCGCGGCCGGAAGCGCCCTGGTCAACGCGGCGCTCGGCGCCGGCTTGCTTTGCGTCGGGATCGGGATCGCGCGGCGCTCCTCGTGGGCCCATCGGGCGGGCACGATCGCGGCGTGGACCTCGATCGCGGCGCTGCTCGCCGTTATCCGCCCGAGTGTTTCGCCGCTTCTCGCGATGTACGGCGAGGCGCGCGGCGCACGGATCGCCATCCTGGCCTGCTCGGGCGTCCTCTTCGCGGCGCAGGCCGCGCTCGTGATCGCGTTCCTGCGCTTCTGGAGGAGACCGGCCGTGGCCGCGCTGTTCGACGCCTCTCAGCGGGGACGGTAGGCGGCTCCGATCCTCGCAACGAGGGCCTCCCGCAGCGCCCCCGCCAGGTCCGCCGGACCGGCGACGGCGCCCGTGCGGATCGTCGTGTCGGGACGATTGAAGACGTTTTGCCCCCCGTCGAGCCGCAGGTAGGCGCGGCCGGCCGCTTCGAGCAGCCCGACGCCGCCGCAGACGTCCCACTCCGATTTCGGCCGGACCGAAAACGTCAACGCGTCGACGCCGGAGGCGACGCGCAGCAGCTTGTAGGCGACGCTCCCGACCGGGCGTAGCGACGCGACGAGCGCCCCCAGATCGGAGAGCGCGCCCTCCTCGGTTTCCGTCCGGCTCACGATCGCCTCCGCCTGCGCGAGCGATGATGGGCCAGGACGTGCGGCGAGCTTCTCGAAGACCGGCACGCCCCCCTCGACCCAGGTTCCTCGCTCGCCCGTCGCGGGGTTGCCGACGGCGGCGGCGACTGGTCGGCCGGAGCGCACCAGGCCGATCGACACGGCGATCTCCGCGCGCCCGGCGACCAGTTCCTTCGTGCCGTCGATCGGGTCGACGATCCAGGTGAGGTCCCGGCCGAGCCGGGCGCGGTCGTCGGCGGTCTCCTCGGACAGCCAGCCGGAGCCCGGCAGGAGCAGCCGAAGCTCGCGGTGCAGGAACGCATCGACCTCCCGGTCGACCTGGGTGACCGGCGAGTGGTCGTCCTTGGCGCGCACCTCCAGCGGAGCGGCGAGCAACCCGCGGGCCAGCGCCCCCGCACCGTCGAGGATCTCGACGAGCGCTTCGCGGCGGAGCGGGACCGTCACGCTCCCGCCCGGCGCAAGACGAGGATCGACTGATCGTCGTGAGGCTTCTCGCCGCCGATGAAGCGGGCGGCGTCCTCGAGGACGCCGCGCGCGAGCTGCTCGGCGCGCAGGCTCGCCCGCTCCAGGACGGCGGACCGGAGCCGGTCGAGCCCGAACTCGCCGTCGGCCGCGTCGGTCGCCTCGGTGATGCCGTCGGAATAGAGAACGAGCAGGTCACCGGGGTCGAGCGCGACCTCGCCCTGGGCGTAGAGGGTCCCGGGGAGCATCCCGAGGGGGAGGGCGGAGGCGGACAGGGTCTCGACCGATCCCCGGCGGACGAGCAACGCGGGGTTGTGCCCGGCGTTCAAGAACCGCACCGACGATCCCCCCGGCTCGATCTCACAGTAGAAGAGGGTCGCGTACCGGTTGTCGAGCCCCGCGCGCTCGAGGGTCGCGTTGAGCGCCCCGCCGAGCACTTGGAGATCGTTCGACCGGGGCGCCAGTGCGCGAAGCGTCGCCTGCAGCTTGGCGCAGAGCAAGGCGGCGCCCATGCCTTTTCCGGAGACGTCCCCGAGGGCGACGCCGAGGCGGCCTCCGGAGCCCTCGAGGAAATCGATCAGGTCGCCGCCCACGTCGTTGGCCGGCGTCGTGGCGCTCCAGATGTCCCACCCGTCGACGCGCGGCTGCTCCTTCGGCAGCAACGACAGCTGCACGTTCCGCGCGACCTCGATCTCGTCCCGGGCGAGCAGCTTGTCCTTCAGCTCGAGCATGAGGACGATCAGGACGGAGAGGAAGGACAGCGCCGCGACATCCACGCTGACCCTCCCGCTGCGCGTCGTGATCTCGAAGTGGCCGAACGGAAGCAGCAGCACGGCGGCGACGAGCAGGAGGCGGCGGTTCGGCGACAGCCGCAGCAGGAGGTTCCGGGCGAGCCACCACACGATCCAGAAGAAGCGTCTGAACGGCCGCATCGCGGCGAGGTGCTCGCGCTCGGAATCGCTGAGGTAGAAGCGGTAGATCTCGCGTAGGTCGCGGCGCAGGGAGCGGGCGTGCTCGCCTCGCCGGACGTCCTCGAGGACGATGTCCTTGAGCGAGACCTTGGTCCGCGACGGAGCGCCGTTCGCCATCGCGGCAGTCTAGCGGAGCCTCAGAAGAATCCGAGCTGGAGGCGCGCGGCTTCCGACATGCGGTCTTTCGTCCACATCGGCTCCCAGACGATCTCGACGCGGGCGCTGCGCACGCCGGGGACGGCCGCCGCCTTCTGCTCGACCTCCGGCGGGAGCATCTCCGCCGCGGGGCAGGCGGGAGCGGTGAGGGTCATGCGGATCGTCACGTCCTTCTCGGGCGTGATGTCGATGCTGTAGACGAGGCCCAGCTCCCAGATGTCGACCGGGATCTCCGGATCGTAGACGGTCTTGAGCGCCTCGATGATCGATGCCTCGAGGGCCGCGTTCTCGCTCACCGCCTCACTCCGTGGTCGCTCTCGCGGTTCCGTCGAGCGCGGCCTGGAGAGTGTGCCACGCCAGCGTCGCGCACTTGACGCGAACGGGGAACTCGCGAACGCCCGAGAAGACCGCAAGCTTGCCGAGGGGGCCCGCGGGAGGGCCGATGCCCGGGGGCGTGGTGAGCAGGCGGTGGAACCACTCGAACAGGCTCCGGCCCTCCTCCACCGTCTTCCCCTTCAGGCTCTCCGTCATCATCGACGCCGACGCGGTCGAGATCGCGCAGCCGTGCCCCTGGAAGGCGACGTCCTTGATCGTTCCGTTCTCGACGTCGACGTAGACCGTCAGCGTGTCGCCGCAGAGCGGGTTGCGCCCGTGGGCTTCGCCGGTCACGAGCTCGGGCCTCCGGAAGTTCCTCGGCCGTTTGCTGTGGTCGAGGATGACCTCCTGGTAGAGATCCCTCAGATCGCTCATCCCCGGAACACCGCGATGCTCTTCCGGACGGCCGCGACGAGGGCGGCAACGTCCTCCGGGGTGTTGTAGAACGCGACCGACGCGCGCACCGTGGCCACGAGCCCGAAGCGGCTCATCAGCGGCTGCACGCAGTGGTGCCCGGCGCGCACGGCGACCCCCTCGAGGTCGAGGACCGTTCCCACGTCGTGGGGATGCACGCCGTCGACCACGAGGGAGACCACGCCGACCCGCTCCTTCGGCCGCCCGATCAAGCGCACCTCCGGAATCGCGGACAGCCCCTCGATCATCGAGGCGACCAGGCGCGCCTCGTGCGCCGCGATCGCGTCGTAGCCGATCGAATCGACGTAGTCGATCGCCGCCGCGAGGCCCAGCGTCCCGGCGATGTTGGTGGTCCCGGCCTCGAACTTGAACGGGAGCGGAGCGTACGTCGTCTCGTCGAAGGTGACCGTCCGGATCATGTTCCCGCCCCCCTGGTAGGGGGGCATGGCGTCGAGGATCGCCTCGCGCGCCCACAGCACGCCGATCCCCGTCGGGCCGAACAGCTTGTGGCCGGAGAAGACGTAGAAGTCGCACCCGAGATCCTGCACGTCGACGCTCCGGTGCGAGATCGTCTGCGCGCCGTCGAGGAGCACGGGCACGCCGCGCGCCCGCGCCAAGCAGACGAGGGCCTTGACGGGATTGACGGTCCCGAGCGCGTTCGAGACGTGAATGACGGAGAGGATCCGCGTGCGTGCGGTGAACGCCGCCTCGGCCGCGGCGAGGTCGATCTCGCCGTCGTCGTCCACGGGGATGACGCGCAGGCGCGCCCCCGTCTCGCGGCAGATCATCTGCCACGGGACGATCCCCGAATGGTGCTCCATCGCCGAGATCAGCACCTCGTCCCCTTCGGTCAGCCGGGTGCGGCCCCAGCTCGAGGCGACCAGGTTGATCGCCTCCGTCGTGCCGCGCACGAAGACGATCTCGCGCGGGCTGCGCGCATTGAGGAAGCGGGCGACGCGCTCGCGGGCGCGGTCGTAGAGGTCGGTCGCCTCCTGGCTGAGGAGGTAGACGCCGCGGTGGATGTTCGAGTACTGCGACTCGTAGAAGCGGCTCTCGACGTCGATGACGGCCCGCGGCTTCTGCGTCGAGTTGGCGTTGTCGAGATAGACGAGCGGCTTTCCGCGGACGACTCTCCCGAAGATCGGGAAGTCCTCGCGGATGCGCGCGGCGTCGAGCGGGGCGGCGGCGGTGGCTCTCGACCGGCTCACGGTCTCACCGCGAGGTCGCGCTCGAGGCGGCCGTAGAGGGCGGAGGCGAGCGCCTCGCGCACCGCGGCCGCCGGGATCTTGGCGAGGATGTCGTCGGCGAAGGCGTGGATCAACAGGTCGCGCGCCGCCGCCTCGCCGATCCCCCGGGAGCGGAGGTAGAACAGGGCCGCCGCATCGAGGCGGCCGATCGTGGCCCCGTGGGTGCACTTGACGTCGTTCGCGTGGATCTCGAGCTGCGGGCGGGTGTGAACCGTGGCCCCCTCCGAGAGGATCAGGTTCTTGTTCGACTGCTTCGCATCGGTCTTCTGCGCCCCCTCCCGCACGACGATCCGGCCGTTGAAGACCGCCCGGGCCCGGCCCGCGAGCACCCCCTTGTAGACCTCCCAGCTCGGGCAGTGGGGCTTCGCATGGTCGAGCCACGTGTGATTGTCGACGTGCTGCGCGCCGTCCGCGAGGTAGAGGCCGTACAGGACGCACTCCGCGCCTTCGCCGTCGAGCCGGGCGCCGATGTCGTTACGCGCGAGCCTGGCTCCCAGCGAGACGTTGTGCGACCTGAGGCATCCCCCGCGCGCGACGTGACCCGCCAGTGCTCCGATGTGCCAGGTCTCCTCCGGCTCGGCCTGGACCTTGACGTGCTCGATCCGGGCGTGCGCTCCCAGGACGATCTCGGTCACCGCGTTGGTGAGCGCCGGTCCCGATCCCGAGCCGGCGAACGTCTCGACCACCACCGCGCTCGATCCCGGGGCGGCGAGGACGAGCGTCCGGGACGAGACCGCGGCCGGGGCGCCGGATCCGACCGTGAGGTGGAGGATGTGGATCGGCTCGCTCGAGACGACGTTCTCGCCCAGCCGCACGAGAGCGCCGTCCACGAAGGTCGCGGTGTTGAGCGCCGCGAAGGGGGCTTCGTCGATCGGCGCGATTCGGCCCAGGTGCGGCTCGATCTCGGACGGTGCCGTGCGAAGCGCCGTCGCGAGATCCGAAACGGACACCCCGGCCGCCAGCCCGTCGCGCGTGGACAGACCCGCGTCGAACCGGCCGTTCACCAGGACGAAGCGCACCGGAAGCGCCGAGGCGATCCCGGGGCCGGAAAGATCGGCCGCCGAAGCCTCCGCGGCACCCGCGAGCGCGAACGGGATACCGGCGAGCGGGCGAACGTTGGTCTGACGCCAGTCCTCGTCGCCCGGTCCCGGGAGCCCGAGCGTTTCGAAGCGCGCGCGCCCGCGGGAGCGCAGCGCCGCGAGCCAGGCCGGCTCGCCGGGGAGCGCGTGCGCGAGAAGCGCCGCGAACGGTCGCGCCTGGGCGGCCGGAGCGCCGGCACTCATCCCGCGACTCCCTCCTCGAGCCAGGCATAGCCCTTCTTCTCGAGCTCGAGGGCGAGCGACCGGTCGCCGGAGCGCACGATCCGCCCGTCCGCGAGCACGTGCACGCGGTCGGGGACGATGTAGTCGAGCAGGCGCTGGTAGTGCGTGACGACGACGATCGCCCTGTCGGGGGCCCGCATCGCGTTGACGCCGGCGGCGACGATCTTGAGAGCGTCGATGTCGAGGCCGGAGTCGGTCTCGTCGAGGATCGCGAGCTTCGGATCGAGCACCGCCATCTGGAAGATCTCGTTGCGCTTCTTCTCCCCCCCGGAGAATCCCTCGTTCACCGAGCGGTTCAGGAAGCTTTCGTCCATCTCGACGAGCTTCATCCGCTCGCGGACGTACGCGAGGAAGTCGATCGCGTCCATCTCGGGCTCGCCGCGATGCTTGCGGATCGCGTTGAGCGCGGCCTTGAGGAAATAGATGTTCGTGACCCCGGGAATCTCCACCGGGTACTGGAACGCGAGGAACAGGCCCTCCCGCGCGCGGTCCTCGGGCGGCATCCCGAGGAGGTCCTTGCCGTCGAGCGTCACCGTCCCGCCGGTGACCTCGTAGCTCTCGCGGCCGGCGAGCACCTGCGCCAGCGTGCTCTTCCCCGACCCGTTGGGTCCCATGATGGCGTGCACCTCGCCGGCGCGGACCGAGAGGTCGATCCCCTTCAGGATCTCGGTCCCGTGGACGGCGGCACGCAGGCTCTCGATCTTCAACATCCCTAGCCGACGCTCCCTTCCAGGCTGACGCCCAGCAGCTTCTGGGCCTCGACCGCGAATTCCATCGGAAGCTCGCGGAAGACCTCCTTGCAGAACCCGTTGACGATCATGTTGACCGCGTCCTCCTTGGAGAGGCCGCGGGACTGGAAATAGAAGATCTGGTCCTCGCCGATCTTCGAGGTCGACGCCTCGTGCTCGACGGTGGCCGTGGGGTTCGCGACGTCGATGTACGGGAACGTGTGCGCGCCGCAGGTGTCCCCCAGGAGCATCGAGTCGCACTGCGAGTAGTTGCGCGCGTTCGTGGCACCGGGGAGCACCTTCACCGCGCCGCGATAGGTGTTCTGGCCGAACCCCGCCGAGATCCCCTTCGAGACGATCGTCGAGCGCGTGTCCTTGCCGATGTGGATCATCTTCGTGCCGGTGTCGGCCTGCTGGCGGTTGTTCGTCAGGGCGACCGAGTAGAACTCCCCGACCGACTCGTCCCCCTGGAGGATGCAGCTCGGGTACTTCCACGTGATCGAGGAGCCGGTCTCGACCTGGGTCCAGGAGATCTTCGACCGGAAGCCGGCGCACTTGCCGCGCTTGGTGACGAAGTTGTAGATCCCGCCCTTGCCGTCCTTGTCGCCGGGGTACCAGTTCTGCACCGTCGAGTACTTGATCGACGCGCCCGCCAGCGCCACCAGCTCGACCACCGCGGCGTGCAGCTGGTTCTCGTCGCGCATCGGCGCGGTGCACCCTTCGAGATAGCTCACCTCGGACCCTTCGTCCGCGACGATGAGCGTCCTCTCGAACTGCCCGGTCTTCGCCGCGTTGATCCGGAAGTAGGTCGACAGCTCCATCGGACACCGCACGCCCTTCGGGACGTAGCAGAAGGAGCCGTCGGTGAAGACCGCGGAGTTGAGCGAGGCGAAGAAGTTGTCGGTGATCGGCACGACCGAGCCGAGCCAGCGCTCGACGAGGTCGGGGTGCTCGGCGACCGCCTCGGAGAACGAGCAGAACACGATCCCCATAGACCGCAGCTTCTCCTTGAACGTCGTCGCCACCGACACGCTGTCGAACACGGCGTCGACGGCGACGCCGGCGAGCGCGGCGCGCTCGCTCAAGGGGATACCGAGCTTCTCGTACGTCTTGAGCAGCTCGGGGTCGACCTCCTCGACCGACTTCGGACCGGTCTGCGATTTCGGGGCCGAGTAGTAGACGATCTGCTGATAGTCGATCGGCGGATGGTGGATGTTCGCCCAGGTCGGCTCTTTCATCGTGAGCCAGTGCCGGAACGCCTTGAGCCGCCACTCCAGCATGAAGGCGGGCTCCCGCTTCTTGCCGGAGATCAGCCGGATGATCTCCTCGCTCAGTCCCGGGGGCACCGAGTCAGCCTCGATGTCGGTGACGAATCCGTACCGGTACTCGCGCCGGGCGAGATCCTCGACGGACTGGGTCTCGGTCTTCACGGTCGGACTCCGATCTGCGTCAGCGGGACGAGACGGGCGCGCATCACCTCGGGCGGGGAGGCCATCGCGGACAGCGGAATCCGATCGAGCGCTTCCTTCACCGTCACGCTGATCCGTAGCCAGTTCGACCGGACCGGGCAGCAGGGCTCCTGCTCGCAGGCTCCCGGGGTGTGCGAGCACTCGGTGATTCCGATCGGCCCCTCCAGGGCCTCGATCACGTCCCCCAAGCTGATTGTGTCGGGCGTGACGGCGAGCGAATAACCACCCTTGACCCCGCGATGCGACGCGAGAAGCCCCCGCCGGGCGAGGGACTTCAGGATCTTGCTCGCCATCGGGAGGGGAATCCCCGAATGCTTCGCCGCGTCCTTGGCGGTGAGGGGCGTCCCTGCCGGGCGGACGGCCATCTGGGAGAGAAGAAGGATCCCGTAATCCGTCTGTCGTGTGATTCGGATCATGGCGAGCGTCTCCGAGTACAAACAGTACCATCAAGGTACGATTTCGTCCACGAGGGAAAATGGCGTTACCATTGATCTTTACCCCGGAGACCACGCCATGACGTCCGTTCGGCTCGCCGGTGTGTCGGGGCTCCTGCTGCTCGCTTCCGCCGGGGTGCTGGGGACCGCCGCGTCACGCAAGCCCGCCGAGCCCGGTGAGTCGTCCAAGCGTACGGCGACGACCCCCGAGGCGGGGTCGCCTCGCTGGCTGCGTGTCGACTACGGGGCCGTCGTGGATCGGCGGGAGCTGACGCACTCAGGGGAGCCGGTCGGCGTGCTCCTCGACCGCCTGGGCGGGCGCGGCATGCCGCCCGAGGGGGAGCGCGCCGACGACGCGCTCGCATTCCGGCTCCTGGATCCGTTGCTCGAGCCGTACGCGTTCACGCTCGAGGACGCGCTCGATTCGGTCGGTCCGCCGCACGATCCGCCGTACGTCGAGATCGGCGGATTGTGGGAGACGGGGGAGGCCCAGCCTGCGTGGGTCGAGCTGTGCCGCGCGCGCAAGTACCTCCTCGAAAGCGACGGCGAGGGGCACCTGCGCGCGATCCTTCCCGCCGCGGCGCTCGAGGCGCTTGCCTGGGACGACGCGCTCCCCGAACTCGATCCGGCGGCGGTGGCCGAAGGGGCCTGGAAAGAAGCATGGCCCGTCCTTCGCCACGCCCTCGCCGCCGAGCGGCGGCGTCTGCAGCGGGAGGGCGGCGGCAAGCCGCCGGAGCTCTCGGTGGAGGTCCATGCCTACCGGCACCTCGCCTCGCGGTCGGCGTTCGTTCTGGGAGCCTCCGCCTGGCGCACGGTCGTCACCGACACCGGGCCTCTCCCCGGGACTCCACCGCTCGATCTCGCGGCGCTTTCCGCGATCCTCGCGAAGGGGTTGACGATCGAGGGCGCGCGCCTCGAGCGCGGCGGGACGATCCGCTGGTTCACCAGCGATCCGGACAAGCCGCCGACGATCCTCGGCCGCGCCCCGGAGCTGTCCGATCTCGCCGTGGCCTACCGCGCCGTCGCGCGCGGCGGGCTCGGCGAGCCGTATATGAGCCTCGACAGAGCAGCGGTCCCGTACCGTGCCGACGTCAACTACGGCGGTCGCTTGCGCGACACCGCGATCGGAACGGTGAGCCTTCTCTCGGACGTCCGCTTCAAGACCTTCAGCGTCGGCATCGATCTCCTCGGTAAGGGGGACGCGCGCGAGGCGGTGCGGCGGACGCTGCCGGGTTTTCGGACCCACGTGGAGCGGTTCGCCTCCGATCCCGCCGCCGCCGGCGTCATGAGCCAGCAGACCCGATTCTGGTTCTATCCCGACGACATCGACCTCACGCTCTCGGAGGGGTTCGACGTGCTCGCCTTCCGGCGCGCCCGGATGACGGCTGCTTCGGAGCGCGTCAAGGATGCCGCGGTGGCGGTTTCGGACCCGGCGTGGACGCGTCAGACGATCGACTTCATCAACGGCGAGCACGACGGCCTCGCGAGCGTCTTCACGGAGGTCGGCGAGCTCGACACCGTCGCGCGCTTGCTCGCGGTATTCACCTGGCTCGATGCCGCGCGCGCGAGAGGGCTCCCGGTTCCCGACCTCGACGCCCTGCTCGCTGTTCCGCTCCCTCCCGTGCCCACGCCGCGAGAGTTCCCCGAGCTTCTCAGCTACGACGTGCTCCCGCCCGCAGCGGGGGCCGGGCCGGTCGACGTGTTCGATCGCACGGCCGTCGGCGACGCGCTCTCGCGCCTCGATCCGCGGCCGGGCCGCGCGCTCGAGCCGCTGCCGTCTCTCGACCGGGCGGAGGCGATGCTCGACAAGCGCGTGCCGGACCAGGCGGCGTTTGCGGCTGAGATCGACGCCCAGCGTGCTACGGCGGATCCGGCGACCCTCGACCGGATGGCCTACCGCGCGCTCCGTCTGGTGATGCACGCGCGGGTGCTCGCGACGCTCCCCGGATCCGGGCGCGCGACGGTCGAGGCGCGAAGGACGAAGGAGCCGGAGACACGCGTGTTCTCGGTCGGGATCGGTGGCATCGATCTCGGCATGCGACAGGCTCTGGCGCGGGCAAAGCGCTCCGGGGGACGGCTCGCCGTCGGAGGCGGCCGGTCGCACGGGGGCTCGCCGTCGGAGGCGGGCCCGGCGCGGCGGCCCGCGGAGGAGACCTCCCCCGGGGCCACGCCTCCGGCCGCCCTCGAGACCGCGGGTCTTCCGCCGACCGAGATGCCCGATCACGGCCTGGGTCCCGCGAAGGATCGGACGGTCGCGACGCTCCCCGGGGAGCACGGCACGGTGACCTTCGCGCGCCGGCCGGGATCGATCGTGATGCACGGCACCTGGACCCGGGCGGGGCTCGCCGCGATTCCATGGGACGAGGTGCGCACCTCCGACGAGTCACCCGACGTGCGCGTGCGCCGCCGGCTCGGTGATCCCGAAGGGCGGGCCCCTGTCTTCCAGCGCGTCGAGAACGGTCGGTTCATCAGCTACCGGTTCGAGCACTCGGGCTCGACGATGACGGCGGCGTCGCTTCCGGCCTCGGTTCCGCCCGGGGTCCTGCGGGAACCCGGCCCGGAGCCCGGTGGTGCGCCTGTCGATGCCGCGAGCCTCCCGCAGGGGCTCGCCGTCCTCGACGTCGAGCCCTCCGGCTCCGCCGCGCAATCACTCCCGACGACCTTCCGGGCTCGGATCCGGGCCGCCGGAGGCCGGGACGTCGCCGCGGAGGTCCCGCGCGCGCTCCTCCAGCGCATTGCGGCCGGGCGAGACGCCGATCCGGCACCCGATCGCCCGGTTCCCGGGTTCATGCCGGCGCGCCAGATCCTCTCGGGCGGGCGCGCGCTGATGGTGATGGAAAAGGGTTCGGACGCCGCACCTCCGTGGACGCGCGCTCTGCAGCCGGAATCCGGCGAGGAAGACGCCGCGCGCCTGGCTGGTGGGCTCGGCGCCTGGTGGGGAGGGGACCCCGCCTCCGCCGGTGCCTCGGCGGTCGTGGGGACCGACGGAGCGGGCTCCGCCGTCCGGTGGTCGAAGGCCGCCCCTCTCGACGGGACCATCGCGGTCGTGGCACCTCCCGAGGCGTTTCCGGCGCTGGCGGCACCCCTCGCCAAGCGCGTCCCCGCGGGAGGCGTTGCGCCTTCGAGCGCGCGCGCGGTGCTGGTCGTCAGCGCGGAATCGCCGGGGCTGCTCGGCCGCAGGCTCAGGGCGCTCTCGCAAGATCCCGCGATGAGCGGAAGGTTCCTCGCGGTCGTCTCCCTCGGAGGCACGATCCGCACGGATCTGCCCTGGTCGCTCCTTTCGGAGGGAAAGCTCTCCGCAGTCGGGATCTGCGAAGCGGGGCCGGCGGGCTGGGCGCGCGCCGTGGACGCGGCCTCCGCGTGGACGGCGAGCGCCGGGAGCGCCCAGGCGAAGGGGAAGCATCCCGAGGAAATCCCGGGCCCGTTCGTCTGGTTCTACTAGAGTCTTTGGGACAATCTGGTTTTTCGCGTCTCCTCGA
>DATKHQ010000077.1:0-16892 GCA_035510175.1 Candidatus Sulfotelmatobacter sp.
GCGCAAACGCTGTGGTAACGTCCGGCGTTCCTAACTAACGTCATTGGTTTCTTGCATTTGGCGCTCGGCCACGGTCGCCGTGGCGAGCTTGGCCGCCGGGCGTTTCAGGGGCGTTGATGAAGGACAGGAAGCTGGCGACGCGCTATGCGCGCGCGCTGTTGAGCACCCTCCCGGACGCCGGCTCCCAGGATCGCGCCGACACGTTCCTCGCGGCACTCGCGTCGAGCATCGCCGACAACCGTGCCCTGCGCGAGTTCCTCCTCGACCCCGCCGCGACGCACGCCGCCAAGGCGCGTGCCTTGCGGGCTATCGCGGACGGCCAGGGCGGCGGGAAGGGGATGGGGAACTTTCTCGAGACGATCGTCGTCCACGGACGGCTCCCGATCCTGGACGCGATCGCCGAGGTGTTCCACGACGAGCGGGAGCGTGCCCAGGGGATCGTCACCGCGACGCTCTCGACGGCGGCGCCGATCCCCGACGACCTCCGCGCGCGCGCCACCCAGGCGCTCGAGCGGCTGTCCGGACGCAAGGTTAATCTCAAGGTCGAGGTCGACCCCACGCTCCTCGGAGGAGCGCGTGCTCAGGTCGGATCGATGGTGTACGACGGCTCGATCAGGACGCAGCTGGATCGACTCCGGGCGCGCCTGGCGGAGGAGTAGGACGACGATGGAGATCAAGGTCGACGAGATCAGCAAGATCATCCGCCAGCAGATCGAAGGGTTCGACCGCGGCACGGACCAGGCCGAGGTCGGAACGATCGTCTCGGTCGGCGACGGCATCGCCCGCGTGTACGGTCTCGACAAGGCGATGTCCGGCGAGCTGCTCGAGCTGCCGCACGGGGTCATGGGGATGGCGCTCAACCTCGAGGAGGAGAGCGTCGGCGCGGTGCTCTTCGGCGAGACCGATCTGATCAAGGAAGGAGATCAGGTGCGCCGGACCCGCCGGATCATGCAGGTCCCGGTGGGGGAGGCGGTCGTCGGCCGCGTCGTGAACACGCTCGGCCAGCCGATCGACGGCAAGGGCCCGATCACCGCGAACATGTCGATGCCGGTCGAGCGGATCGCCCCCGGCGTCGTCGACCGCACGCCGGTGAAGGAGCCGCTCCAGACCGGGATCAAGGCCATCGACGCGATGATCCCGATCGGACGCGGCCAGCGCGAGCTGATCATCGGCGACCGACAGACCGGCAAGACGGCGATCGCGCTCGACACGATCATCAACCAGAAGGGCACGGGAGTGATCTGCATCTACGTCGCGGTCGGCCAGAAGCAGTCGACCATCGCGCAGGTCGTCCGGACGCTCGAGGACTACGGCGCCATGGAGTACACGACCGTGGTCGCGGCGGCCGCCTCGACCCCGGCGCCGCTCCAGTATCTCGCCCCGTACGCCGGATGCGCGATGGGGGAGTACTTCCAGTTCCACGGGAAGGACGGCAAGCCCGCGAGTGCTTCGAACCCCGGCCGCGCGGTGCTGTGCATCTACGACGACCTCTCCAAGCACGCAGTGAGCTACCGCGAGGTGTCGCTCCTGCTGCGCCGCCCGCCCGGACGCGAGGCCTACCCCGGCGACGTGTTCTACCTCCACTCGCGCCTGCTCGAGCGCGCCTCGAAGCTGAACCAGGACGGGGGCGGCGGCTCGCTCACCGCGCTGCCGATCATCGAGACCCAGGCCGGCGACATCTCCGCCTACATCCCGACCAACGTGATCTCGATCACCGACGGCCAGATCTTCCTGGAGTCCGACCTGTTCTACTCCGGCGTGCGCCCCGCGGTGAACGTGGGCCTGTCGGTCAGCCGCGTCGGCGGCAACGCCCAGATCAAGGCGATGAAGCAGGTCGCGGGCACGCTGCGCCTGTCGATGGCGCAGTACCGCGAGCTCGCGGCGTTCGCGCAGTTCGGCTCGGACCTCGACAAGGCGACCCAGTCCCAGCTCGCCCGCGGCCAGCGGCTCGTGGAGATCCTCAAGCAGAACCAGTACGCGCCGGTTCCCGTCGAGCGGCAGATCGCGATCATCTTCGCGGGCACCTCCGGCGCGCTCGACGACGTGGAGGTCAAGGACGTCCGGGCGTTCGAGCAGGAGTTCAACAAGCACCTCGACGCGCGACAGGCCGACCTCATGAAGGAGCTTCGCACCAAGGGGGCGATGGACGACGACCTCAAGGGGCGCCTCGCGAAGGCGATCGAGGCCTTCAAGGCGGAGTTCCTCGCGGCGCACGCGCCCGCGAAGTGAGACCCGGCAGGACATGGCGAAGACCCACGATCTGAAGCGGCGCATCCGCTCGATCAAGAACACGATGCAGGTGACGAAGGCCATGAAGATGGTCTCCGCCGCCCGCCTGCGCCGCGCCCAGGACCGCATCCTCGCGGCCCGCCCGGCCGCGATCGTGATCCGGAAGATCCTCTCCTCGCTCGCGGCCCGCGCGAACCCAGAGCTGCACCCGCTGCTGGTCCAGCGTCCGATCAAGCGGATGGAGCTGATCCTCGTGACCTCCGACCGCGGATTGTGCGGATCGTTCAACGCGAACGCCATCAAGGCCGGGGGCGCGTTCCTGCGCGAGCGCGGCCCCGACTCCGTGAACGTGCTGTCGGTGGGCCGGCGCGGGCGCGACTTCGCGCGGCGGCGCGGCCTCACGATCACCGCCGAGTGGCTCGACGTGTTCCGCGCGCTCGATTTCGGCACCGCGCACGCGATCGGCGACGACGTCATCGGCCGCTACGTCCGCGGGGAGATCGACTCCGTCCACATCGCCTACAACGAGTTCAAGAACGTCGTCTCGCAGAAGCCCGTGGTGGAGCAGGTGCTCCCCATCCCGCGGGCGACGTTCGAGCCGGGTCAGCCGATCGAGGACTACATCTACGAGCCCGACCCCGAGTGGCTGATGGAGTCGATCCTTCCGGGGTACGTGCGCTCGGAGATCTGGCGCGCGCTCCTCGAATCGGCCGCCGCCGAACACGCCGCGCGCATGACGGCCATGGACTCAGCGACGAAGAACGCGACGGAGCTCACCGACGCGCTGACGCTTCACATGAACCGCGTCCGCCAGGCCTCGATCACCACGGAGATCATCGAGGTCGTCTCGGGCGCGGAGGCCCTGGGCTAGCGAGGAGATCGTCAATGGGGAAGATCGGCAAGGTCGTTCAGGTCATCGGCCCGGTCGTCGACGTCGAGTTCGACGACGACCACCTCCCGGCCATCTACAACGCGGTCCGCATCTCGGATCGCGGCGCCGAGACCGGGCTCCCGGTCGACGTCGTCTGCGAGGTCGAGCAGCATCTCGGCGAGAACCGGGTCCGCACGGTGGCGATGGAGCCGACCGACGGGATGGTGCGCGGGATGGCGGCCGAGGACACGGGTCAGCCGATCTCTGTCCCGGTCGGCGAGGCGACCCTCGGCCGCGTCATCAACGTGGTCGGCAAGACGGTCGACAAGCTCGGGGAGATCGGGGCGACCGAGCGCTGGCCGATCCACCGCGAGGCGCCCCCGTTCGAGGAGCAGTCGACCAAGGTCGAGATGTTCGAGACGGGGATCAAGGTCATCGACCTCCTCGAGCCGTACATGAAGGGCGGCAAGACCGGCCTGTTCGGCGGCGCCGGCGTCGGCAAGACCGTGCTCATCATGGAGCTGATCAACAACGTCGCCTTGAAGCACGGCGGCTACTCGGTGTTCGCGGGGGTGGGCGAGCGCACCCGCGAGGGGAACGACCTCTGGCTCGAGATGCAGGAGTCCGGGGTCGTCAACGTCAAGGAGTTCAACAAGTCCAAGGTGGCGCTCGTCTACGGGCAGATGACCGAGCCGCCCGGCGCCCGGTTGCGCGTCGCGCTGACGGGTCTCACCGTCGCCGAGTACTTCCGCGACGTCCAGCACCAGGACGTGCTCCTTTTCATCGACAACATCTTCCGGTTCACGCAGGCCGGCTCCGAGGTGTCGGCGCTGCTCGGCCGGATGCCGTCGGCGGTCGGGTACCAGCCCACGCTCTCGACGGAGATGGGCGAGCTGCAGGAGCGCATCACCTCGACGACCAAGGGGTCGATCACCTCGGTGCAGGCGGTTTATGTGCCGGCCGACGACTACACCGACCCGGCGCCGGCGACGACGTTCGCGCACCTCGACGCGTCGACCAACCTCTCGCGGCAGATCGCGGAGCTCGGGATCTACCCCGCCGTGGACCCGCTCGCGTCGACCTCGCGCATCCTCGACCCGCGGATCGTGGGGGAGGAGCACTACGAGATCGCCCGCGGCGTGCAGGGCGTGCTGCAGCGCTACAAGGACCTCCAGGACCTGATCGCGATCCTCGGCATGGACGAGCTCACCGAGGAGGACAAGCTGACCGTCTCCCGCGCGCGGAAGATCCAGCGGTTCTTCTCGCAGCCGTTCCACGTCGCGGAGCAGTTCACCGGCTACAAGGGCAAGTACGTCAAGACCGAGGACACGATCAAGGGCTTCAAGGAGATCCTCGACGGGAAGTGCGACGACATTCCCGAGCAGGCGTTCCTGTACGTCGGCACGATCGCCGAGGTGCGTGAGGCTTCCGAGAAGCTCAAGGCCAAGGCGTGAGCGATTCCTTCGATTTCGAGGTCGTGACCCCGGAGCGGAAGGTGCTCTCCGTGCGCGCCCTCGAGTGCGTCATCCCCGGAATCGAGGGGTCGTTCGGCGTGCTTCCCGGGCATGCGCCGCTGCTGACGCGCCTGGGGATCGGCGAGATGTCGTACCGCGACGCGGCCGGCTGGCACTACCTCTCCTCGGCGGAGGGCGTGGTCGAGGTCCTTCCGGACCGCGTCACGATCTTCGCGACGATCTGCGAGACGGCCCGCGAGATCGACGTCGAGCGCGCCCGCGAGGCGCGCCGGCGCGCCGAGGCCGCCTACAAGGAGGCCGGGAAGCTCTCGGACCAGGACATGTTGATGGTCGAGGCCTCCCTCAAGAGGGCGGTCACGCGGCTCCAGGTCGCCGGCCGTCTCGTCAAGACGTAGAGACGGACACCCCGGGCGGCGGGCGCCATGGCGCGATCGCTTCTCGTGGCGTCCCTCGCGGCGATTGCCGCGGGGTGCACGTCCCCCGTGCACATCGGCGCGATCGTCTCGCGCAGCGGGGCCGCGTCCGGCTACGGCGAGCAGGTCGCGCACGGCTTCGACCTGGCCGTCGAGGAGGTCAACCGTGCCGGCGGCGTCCGCGGACGCGCGATCGCGCTCGACTACCGCGACGACGCGACCAACCCCGAGGTCGGCTTCGCCGCGGCGAAGGATCTCGTCGAGAAGCGCCGGGTGTCGGTCGTCCTGGGCGCGGTCTCGTCGCTCGTGACGGAGCGCATCGGGGGGTACTGCGAGGAGCGCCACGTCGTGCTCGTCACCCCGTCGGCCTCGGCACCGCATCTGACCGATGCGGGCGAGTACGTCTTCCGGACGTTCCCGTCCGACGTGCTCGAGGCTTCCGCGATGGCGGAGTTCGCTCGCGATCTCGGTCTCGAGAGCGCCGCGGTGCTCGCGGTCGACAACGACTACGGCCGCTCGCTCGCGGACGTCTTCGAGGAACGATTCACCGCCGCCGGAGGTGTCGCCTCCGGGCGGTTCGTGTTCACCGAGGGGGACGACGCCTCGATCGCCGCCGCGGTCTCCGGGGTCGTGGCCGCCCGGGCACGCGGGCTGTACGCACCGGCGTACCTCCCCGACCTCGCGACGGCGCTGCGCCTCCTGCGCCGCGCGGGGGTGCGCCCGGTCGTCATGGGGACGTCGTCGATCACGGGAGAGATCGCGCGGCTCGCGGGTCCGGCGGCCGAGGACCTGGTCGTGCCCCTTCCGAGCTTCTCCCCGGACGACGACGACCCGGCCTGCCGCGAGTTCGTCGCCCGGTACCGCGCGGCCTATGGCGAGAACCCCGACGTGTACGCGGCCCATGCGTACGACACGGTCAAGCTCGTCGCCGCCGCGGCGGACCGGGCCGGCTCGTGGGGCGCCGACGACGTCCGCCGCGCCCTCCTTGCGATGGACAACTTCGAGGGGGCCACGGGCCGGATGTCGTTCGACGCCAAGGGCGACGTGATCCAGTACCCGCGGCTCTGGCTGGTGCGCGGCGGGGAGTTCGTGGCCTACGACCGGTTCGTCGAGGGCGGCGGCACGATTCCGGTCCCGCCTCGGTAGGATAGGCATCCCATGAGCCCGTCGTCGCGCCCCTTCCTCTCGATCGTGATCCCGGCTTACAACGAGCGCGCCCGGCTGCCGGAGACCCTCGCGAAGGTGAAGGCCTTCCTCGACGCGAGCGCTCCCGATTCGGAGATCGTGGTCGTCGACGACGGCTCCGCGGACGGCACCGCCGCGATCGCCGCCGAAGCGCTGCGGGGGAGGGCGGGGCGCGTCGTCTCGAACGGCGAGAACCGGGGGAAGGGATACTCCGTCCGGCACGGCGTGCTCGAGGCTGCGGGCCGGTTCGTGCTCCTCACGGACGCGGACCTGTCGACTCCCATCGAGGAATACCGGAAGCTGGCGGACACCCTCCGGAACTTCGAGCTCGACGTCGCGATCGGCTCCCGGGCGCTCGCGGCGTCGGACGTCCAGGTCCGCCAGGGATTCCTCCGGCAGGCGATGGGCAAGACCTTCAATCGGATCATCCGCGTCTTGACGGGCCTCTCCCTGCAGGACACGCAGTGCGGGTTCAAGCTGATGGATCGCGAGCGGGTGCGGCCCCTGTTCGAGATGATGGTCGTGGACGGCTTCGCGTTCGACGTCGAGCTGCTCTTCCTGTGCGCACGACTCGGTCTTGCGGTGCGGGAGGTTCCGGTCGTCTGGCGGAACGCCGAGGGGTCGAAGGTGTCGATCGTCGGGGATCCGATCCACATGATTCTGGACGTGCTGCGCGTGCGCTGGCGGTTCCGACGCGGGCTGTACGATCCGACGAAGGCGGCGGCCCCGTCCCCATGAGACCGGGGCCGGCGCTCTTCTCGCCGCTCACGGACGTCCCCGCATTCGCCGCGATCGAGCGGTCGCTGTCCGGCGGAGGCCCCGCCCTCGCCGTCTCGGGACTCGTTTCGACCTCGCGCGGGGCGGTCGTGGCCCTGATCCGGAGGACGACCGGGCTCGACCTCGCCGTCGTCGTTCCGGACGACAACGCGCTGGTCCAGTGGCAGCGCGATCTGGCGGCGTTCGGAGCCCTGATCGGTCTCGACCCGCGCACGATCACCCTCCTCCCCGCGCTCGACGCCGACCCGTACGACGACATCCCGCCGCATCCCGAGGTCGCCCGCGAACGGATCCGCGCGCTCGGGCGCCTGAGCCGCCGGGAGGTCGGGATCCTGCTCGTTCCCGCGCGCGCGCTCGTCGCCTGGCTGCCGTCGACGGCGGAGATCGCCGCGTCCTCCCGCACCGTGCGCGTCGGAGACACCTTGGCACCCGACCGCTTCGTCCTCGACGCCCTGCACGCGGGATATCGCCGCGTCGACACCGTCACGTCCCCCGGAGAGATCGGACGGCGGGGCGGGATCGTCGACGTCTTCCCCCCCGACGCCGACGAGCCGGTCCGCATCGAGCTCTTCGGCGACACGGTGGAGTCGCTGCGCGCCTTCGACGCCGACCACCAGCGCTCGACGGGCGCTCTCGACGCCGCGTCGATCGGTCCCGCCGCGGAGAATCCCGCGAGCGACGCCGCGGTGGCGCGCCTGGTCGACTATCTCGACGCGGGCGCGCGGAAGGCGCGCGCCGAGGACGGGCCGGTGCTCTTGTTCCGTAACAAGCTCGAGGCGCTGCGGGCCGGCGGGTACCTGCCGGGATTCGAGGCGATGGCCGCCCTCACGGCGACGGCGCCCTCCACCGTGTTCGACCATGCCGGGTCGTTGCGCCTGATCGTGGACGAGCCCGAGCGCGTCGAGGAGGAGATCGCGCGCGCGGCGTACGAGCTGCGCGCTTCGTACGAGGCGAGCGGCGACCGCGTGCTGCCGCCGCCGGATCGCCTCTTCGTGCCGGAGCGCGAGGCGATCGGGCGTCTGGCGGCGGCGCGTCTGACGCTTCGCGAGCTGGACACCGGCACCGCGGCCGGCAGCGCCGTGTCCTGGCCGACCCGAAGGTCGCGGACGTTCTCGGGGCGGATTCCCGAGTTCGTCGCGGCGCTTCGCGAGCAGCGCGTCCGGGGCGAGCGCATCGTCTGCGTGCTCCGGGCTCCGGGCAGCGCCAAGCGCCTCTCCGAGATCCTCGCCGAGTACGAGATTCCCGCGGCGCTCGCGACGGGAGCACCCGAGGCGAGCGTCCCGTCCGAAGGGCCCGGCGGCGTCCACGTCCTGGTGGCGGGCTTGCGCGAGGGGTTCGAGGCGCCCGAGCAGCAGCTCGCGGTCTACACGGAGCGGGAGATCTTCGGGGAGGACCGGCAGGCGCAGGAGCGCAAGCCGAAATCGAAGGCGGCGTTCCTCTCGGATTTCCGCGACCTCAAGACGGGAGACCTCGTCGTCCACGTCGACCACGGCGTGGCGCGCTACGTCGGGCTCGGGCGGCCGAAGGGGGGGAGCCAGAGCCGCGACTTCATGGTGCTCGAGTTCTCGGGCGGCGACCGGCTGTTCGTTCCGACCGACCGCCTCGACCTCGTGCAGAAGTACAACGGCGTCGCCGGGCACAAGCCCGCGCTCGACAAGCTCGGGGGGACCGGGTGGGAGCGGGTCGTCAGCCGCGTGCGGAAGTCGGTCGCCTCGATGGCGAAGGAGCTGCTCGAGCTCTACGCGCGGCGCCGCGCCGCGCGGGGGCACGCCTCGGCACCCGACACCCCGTGGCAGCGCGAGCTCGAGGCGTCGTTCCCGTTCGAGCTCACCCCCGATCAGGAGCGGGCGATCGCGGAGGTCAAGGCGGACATGGAATCCGACCGGCCGATGGACCGCCTCCTCGTCGGCGACGTCGGGTTCGGCAAGACCGAGGTCGCGGTGCGCGCGGCGTTCAAGGCGGTGCTCGACGGACGGCAGGCGGCGCTGCTCGCGCCGACGACGGTCCTGGCCGCGCAGCACTACGAGACCATCCGCGAGCGGTTCGCCCCGTTTCCCGTGAAGGTCGAGATGGTCTCGCGATTCCGCAGCCCGGACGAGACGCGGCTCGCGCTCGCGCGCCTTGCGGGGGGCGAGATCGACCTGGTCGTGGGAACGCACCGACTGCTCTCGAACGACGTGGTCTTCCACCGGCTCGGCCTGCTGATCGTGGACGAGGAGCAGCGCTTCGGCGTAGCGGCCAAGGAGCGCCTCAAGCGGATGTCGATCGGCATCGACGTCCTCGCGATGACCGCGACGCCGATCCCGCGAACGCTCCAGATGTCGCTCGCGGGGGTCCGCGACCTGTCGATCATCGAGACTCCGCCCCCCGGGCGCTCCGCGATCCAGACGTACCTGGTCCCGTTCCGGAAGAACGTCATCGCCCAGGCGGTCCGCCAGGAGCTCAGGCGCGAGGGGCAGGCGTTCTTCGTGCACAACCGGGTCGAGAGCATTCCCGCGCTCGTGCGCGCCCTGGCCGAGACGATTCCCGAGGCGCGGATCGCGGTCGCCCACGGCCAGATGCCCGAGCGTGAGCTCGAGCGGGTCATGCTCCGCTTCTACCACCACGAGGCCGACCTCCTGGTGACGACGACGTTGATCGAGAACGGGCTCGACATCCCGCGCGCGAACACGATCCTCGTCAACCGTGCCGACCGGCTGGGCCTGGCTCAGCTCTACCAGCTGCGCGGGCGCGTCGGGCGGAGCGCGCAGCACGCCTACGCCTACTTCATGATCCCGGGGCGCCAGACGATGAGCGAGACCGCGCGCAAGCGGCTCACGGCGCTCCAGGAGTTCTCCGATCTGGGCTCGGGATTCCGCCTGGCCGCCGCCGACCTCGAGATCCGCGGGGCGGGGGAGTTCCTGGGCGCCCGCCAGCACGGGCACATCGCCTCGCTCGGATTCGATCTGTACACGCAGATGCTCGAGCGCGCGGTGGGCGAGCTGACCGGCGAGAAGGTCGAGGAGCGCGCGCCGGTCTCGCTGAACCTCGCGATCGACGTGAAGATTCCGGAGAGCTACATGCCCGAGGTGGGGGACCGCCTGGCGCTCTACAAGCGCCTGTCGGCGGCGCGGGACGCCGCCACGGTCGACCGGCTCCAGGTGGAATCGGAGGACCGGTGGGGGCATCTCCCCGCGGCGGGGCGGAATCTGTTCGACATGACCCGTCTGCGTCTCGTCGCCGAGAGCGCGGGGGTGAAGAGCGTCGACATCGTCGAGACCAAGATCCAGGTCCGCTTCGTCGAGACGGCGGGGATCGACCCGGCGCGTCTCGTCGCGCTCGTCGCGCGGCGGCGGGGCGCCATGTCCCCGTCCGGGATGCTCACGCTGCCCGCGCCCGGCTCGCCGGGAGAGCGCATCGGGGAGACCCGGGCGATCCTCGAGGAAGTCGCGGCGAGCGGCGAGCCCGCATGAACAGGAGCGTCTTGCCGGCGAACCGGTGTCACGACACCATGAGCGGCGTGAGCCGCATCCGCAGGAGCTCGGCGATCGCCGGCGTCCTGGCCGCGGTCTTCGCCGCGGTCGCGCTGGTGTCCTGCGGGCGGGGGCCGGCCGATCCGGCCGGCGTCGCGGTGGCCGAGGTCGGCGGGCGCAGCGTGACGCTCGCGCAGCTCCAGGCGTACCTCGCGACCAACCTGATGACGCCGGAGGGCGCGGAGACCCTGCCGGCGGGAGAGCTCGACCGGGTCAAGTCGCGCCTGTTCGACGATTTCATCGACGAGGAGGTTCTTCTCCAGGAGGCGCAGCGGCGCGGGATCGTCGCGACGGACGCGGACCTCGCCGACTATCTCGGGGCCGAACCCCCGAAGGATCCTGCGGCCCGCGAGGTTGCGCGCCGCGAGATCGTCGTGCAAAAGCTGCGGGAGGCCGCGGTGCGGGGGCGCATCCCGGTCGACGAGGGCGAGATCGACGCGTGGCTGAAGAGCCACGACGCGCCGGCCGCGACCCAGGTCCACGGCAGGCTGCGCGTCCTGCGCTTCGCGTCGTATCCGGAAGCGGCGCGCGTGCGAGCGGATCTCGCCTCGAAGAAGCTGACCTTCGACAAGGCGCTCGCGACGTACGGGTCGATCACCGATCCCGGATCGGCGCCGGAGGTCGATCTCGCCGCGCTTCCGGACCGCCTGGCGGCGGCGGTTGCGGGGCTGAAGCCGGGCGAGGTCAGCCCGCCGGTCTCGTTCGAGTCGAGCGTGCTTCTCCTTCTCCTGGAGTCGATCGACGACCCTTCGCTGGTCGAGGCGCGCCGCCGTGACCGCGCGCGCACGCAGATCGCGCTGTCGAAATCGGGCGTCGTGGCGGGTGCGCTGCTGAAGGAGCTGCGGGGGAGGACGGCCGTCCGGATCCACCCGTCGGCCCTTCCGTTCGCCTACGTGGCGGAGTCGCGGAACGCGGGTACACAATGACCGCGATGCTCCGGGCGCTTCCGATCGTTCTGGCCGCCGTGCTCTCGGCGATGCCGCTCCGCGCCGAGATCGTCGACGAGATCGTCGCGAAGGTGAACGACGACATCGTGACCAAGTCCGACCTCGACGCGGAGGAGCAGGCGGCCCTCGAGGACGTCTACAAGCGCGCCTCCGGGACGGAGCTCGACCGGCAGATCAAGCACGTCAAGGACGAGCTGCTCCGCAACGTCATCGACCGCAAGGTCCTCCTGCAGCGCGCGCCGCACCTGTTCGACACGACGAAGATGCAGGACTTCTTCCTGCAGTCGTTCAAGGACCAGCAGAACATCAAGTCCGACAAGGAGCTCGAGCGGATGCTCGCCCAGGAGGGGATGACGATCAACGACTGGAAGAAGAAGCTGGTCGAGTTCCTCGCCCCCGAGCAAGTGCTCCGCTCCGAGGTGGTCGAGCGCGTCGCGGTCTCCGAGAAGGACGCGCGCGCCGACTACGACGCGCACGTCGCGGACTACACCGTGCCCGCCGAGGCGACGGTCCGCGAGATCGTCGTGAAGGGCGGCGGCGACCCCGAAGCGGCGCGCGCCCGGGCCGAGGCCCTGCGCGCGCGGGCCGCGGCCGACGGAGCCGACTTCGAGGCGATCGCGCGGGAAGCGTCGGAGTCGTCGTCGAAGTCGAGCGGCGGCCTGCTCGGCACCGTGAAGAAGGGGGATCTGGCGGCCCCTCTCGAGGAGGCCGCGTTCACGCAGCCGGTCGGGAGCGTCGGCCCGGTGATCGAGGTCGGCGGCGTGTTCCACATCCTCAAGGTCGACGCGCGGACGGACGCCTACGTGAAGTCGTTCGCCTCGGTGCAGGACGACATCGAGAAGCGGTTGCGGGAAGATCAGATCCGGAAGGACACCCGTGCCTACCTCAAGAAGCTCTGGGCCGAAACGACGATCTGGATCTCGCCGAAGTACCAGGCGCGCCTGTCGCCCGAGCCAGCCGGTCCGTGAGCCGCAAGCGCCTCCGCGCATCCGGCGCGGGTGTTGCGAAATACGCGATACGCCATATAACATTACCCCTAGTACACGGATCCCCCGTGCACGCTCACCCGAGGATGGAGCCCGCCCCCCGAGGATCCGGGCATTCCCCGCGATGGCCGCACGGTTCTGATGGAGAGGGACCATGGTGAACCGAAAGCTGGTCCGGCCGAATCTCGCCGAGATGAAGGAGAAGTTCGGACCCAATCGGTCCGTTCAGCCGACGCCGGGCTTCGTCCCGATGGATCGGGAGCAAGCGCAGGCGCCCCCGCAGCAACAGCAACACGCTCCGCACGTCGCACCGCAACCGCAGGGTGGCGCGCCTGGACCGCGCCGGCGGCAAGTCCCCCTCGAGAACACCAGCGCCGAGGCGTTCTACTACCTCAAGCAGATGAACAACCGGACGGCGATGGTGGTGATGCTCGACAACGGCACCTCGCTCCGCGGGCACATCGAGTGGTACGACCGGAACTGCATCAAGGTCAACCGCGAAGGGGCGCCGAACCTGCTCGTGTACAAGCACTCGATCAAGTACATGTACAAGCAGGACGAGGAGCTTCCCGGCACTGCCGGCACCGACACCGCGCAGGATTGACCGGAGCCTCAGCGAGCGAGCGTCGCCCGTGTGATCGCGAGCATCGCGGGGTGGAGACCCGGCCCCGCGGCGACGATCGATCCGGACGCGAGAACGTCCGACCTGCCTGAAAGGTCCGTGACGATCCCGCCGGCCTCCCGCACGACGAGCGCCCCTGCCGCCATGTCCCAGGGGCTCAGGCCCGCCTCGAAGAAGCCGTCGTAGCGCCCGCACGCCACGTAGACCAGGTCGATCGAGGCGGCGCCCGCCCGGCGCACGCCCGAGGTCGCGCGCACGAACGATTCGAACGCCTCGAGGTAACGGCCGACGCGGGACATGTCGCGGAAGGGAAAGCCGGTCGCGATCAGGGCGGGCTCGAGGTCGTCGAGGCGGCTCGGGGCGATCGGCGCGTCCCCGAGGAACGCACCGCCTCCGCGCCTGGCGTGGAACATCTCGTCGCGAAGCGGGTCGTACACGGCCCCGGCGGCGAGCCCGGAGGCGTCCTCGAGCCCGACCGAGACGGCGAACGTCGGGACGCCGTGGATGAAGTTGGTCGTTCCGTCGAGCGGGTCGACGATCCACCGGGCGGAAGCCCCGCGCGCGTCGGGGGATCCTTCCTCGGCGACGATCGCGAACCCCGGGGTCTCCTCCGCGAGGACCTCCACCACCGCGCGCTCGGCCTCGCGATCGACGGCGGTGACGTAGTCGCGCCGGGACTTCACCTCGATCGTGAGCGCCTCGCGCAGTGCGAAGCGGCGCTTGAGCACCTCGCCCCCGGCTCGGGCCGCGCGGACGGCGATCGCTTCGTACTCCGCGGCGGTCACTTCCGGTGCGCCCGCGGATGCGCGCGGTCGTAGGCCTGCATCAGCGCCTCGACGCCCACGTGGGTGTAGCGCTGCGTGGTCGAAAGCGACGCGTGGCCGAGCAGCTCCTGGATGGCGCGCAGATCGGCCCCCGCCCCGAGCATGTGGGTGGCGAAGGTGTGGCGCAGGGCGTGCGGGGAGATCTTGGCTGCGATCGCGGCGTCGCGGATCCTGCGGTCGAGGATTCGCCGGACGCTCCGATCGGTCAAGCGCGTTCCGCGCAGGCTCAGGAACACGGCCTCCGCGTCGCGGCCGGGACGGCGCAGCCCCTCCGCGGCCGGAAGCCACCCGAGCATGGCCGCGCGCGCCTTGCTCCCGAACGGGACCATCCGCTCCTTGTTCCCCTTGCCGAGGACCCGGACCATGCCCGAGGAGAGATCGACGTCCTGGAGGTCCAGGCTCGACAGCTCGCCGACCCGCAGTCCCGTCGCGTACAGGAACTCGAGGAGCGCGCGGTCGCGGAGGTCGGCGATCTCCTCCCCGCCGATCCGGTCGAGCAGGGCGAACGTCTCGTCGACCGTCAGGTTCTTCGGGAGGAGCCTCGGCCGCTTCGGGGTCGGGATCCCGGCGGCCGGACTCGCATCGATCTCGCCGGTGCGCACCGCGTGGCGCAGGAAGGATCGGACGGCGGAGAGCTTGCGCGCGGCGGAGCTCTTCGCGGTCCCGTTCCGGTGCAGGGACGCGACGAACCCACGGATGTCGAGCGCCTCGATCGCCTCCGGGCCGGGGATCGACTCCCCGTGCCGTTCGAGGAGGAACGCGCGGAGCTGCGCCAAGTCCGAGGCGTACGCCCGCAGCGTCTCCCCCGACGCCCGTTTCTGGTCGGCGAGATAGGCGAGGAAGCGCTCCACCGCGCCGTCGAACCCGCGACGCGCGCTCATCGCGTGCTTCCCGCCAGGGTCTGCTCCCCCTCGGCCTCGAGCCAGGCGGCGAGCGAGGCGAGGGCGCGGGTCGCCCGCGCCATGCGGCGCTCCTGCTTGCGCCGTGGGCCGCCGGGAAGGTCCGGGAGAAGTCCGAACGCGGCGTTTTGCGGCTGGTAATTCTCCGGGTCCGCCCCGGAGACGTAGCGCGCGAGCGCGCCGATCATCGTGTCGTGCGGAAGCTCGGCGGCATCCCGCCCGGACGCCAGGCGCGCGGCGTTGATCCCGGCGAGCGCGCCGGTGGCGGCGGACTCGGTGTACCCCTCGACCCCGGAGATCTGGCCGGCGAACAGGAGGGTCGGACGCGTCCGGGTTTGCAGCGTCGGACGCAGGACGCGCGGCGCGTTGATGTAGCAGTTCCGGTGCAGCTGGCCGAGGCGGACGAACTCGGCGCGGGAGAGTCCGGGGATCGTCGCAAAGATGCGCTTCTGCTCCGGCCAGCGGAGCTGGGTCTGGAAGCCGACCATCGAGTAGTGCTCGGCCGCCAGGTTGTCCTGGCGGAGCTGGACGACGGCCCACGGGCGCTCGCCGGACCGCGGGTCCGAGAGTCCGACAGGCTTCATCGGTCCGAACCGCAGCGTGTCCGAGCCGCGCCGGGCCATCTCCTCGATCGGGAGGCATCCCTCGAAAAACGGCGTGGTGTCGGGCTCGTGGAGCGGCGCCTTCTCGCCGGCGAGGAGCGCTCCGATGAACGCGTCGTATTCGGCCCGCGACATCGGGCAGTTCAGGTAGTCCTCGCCGCCACCCTTGTCGTAGCGGGAGGCGGGGAAGACGACCGACCGGTCGATCGTGTCCGCCTCGACGACTGGGGCGATCGCGTCGAAGAAGTGAAGGGCGCTCTCCCCGGTGAATCGCGCGATCGCGGCGGACAGCGCCTCCGAGACGAGCGGGCCGGCGGTGATCACCACGATCCCGTCGGCCGGGATGCCGGTCACCTCCTCGCGGACGACCTCGATCAGCGGATGAGAGGTCAGGGACTCGGTCACCGCCCGCGCGAACGGCTCCCGATCGACCGCGAGCGCGCCGCCGGCCGGGACCCGGTGCGCGCTCGCGCAGGAGACGATCAGCGAGCCGAGGGCCGCCAGCTCGGCCTTGAGGAGGCCGTGAGGAGTCTGAGGCTCGACCGACTTCAGCGAGTTCGAGCAGACCAGCTCCGCGAAGTCGCCCGTCCGGTGCACCGCGGTGGGTCGCTTCGGGCGCATCTCGAACAGGCGCACGCGGACGCCCCGCCGGGCGAGCTGCCAGGCGGCCTCGCTCCCAGCGAGACCCGCTCCGACGATCGTCACCGTGGATGTCATGCCCGCTCGATGATAGCCCGGAGGAGAAAGGGCGGAATTCGTGGCGTCCTGCACGACGGGCGACGGCTGCCGGGGGGCGGGTCGACGCGTGCGATCCCGGAGTGTAAAGTAAAAGGGTTGGGGGGTCGATTGCCGTACTGGGCGCTTGCCGCCCACCCGCCAGAGGAGAGATATCGATGAGATTCACCAAGACGACGACGATGTTGCTGGCGCTTGCGGTGGCCGCAACCCCGGTCCTCGCAAAGAAGGACAAGGCCAAGGAGAAGGCCGACGCTCCGGCCGCGCAGACGCAGGCGGCGTCGGGCGGGTCCGGTTCCGAGGCGGCGGCGATCGTCGGGGGAGAGACGATCACGCTCGACGATCTCGACAAGGCCGCGGCCGCGCAGCTCGCCCGGATCCGGCAGCAGGAGTATCAGTTCCGGATGGACGCGCTCCAGGGCATGATCCAGCAGAAGCTGATCGCCAACGAGGCGGCCTCCCGGAAGGTCAGTGACGCCGATCTCCTCAAGGCGGAGGTCGTCGACAAGTCGCCCAAGGTCACCGACGACGAGGTGCAGAAGTTCTTCGACGCGAACAAGGCGCGGATGCCGGCCGGGAAGACCTTCGACGACGTGAAGGGCGACATCTCGAACATGCTCGCCCAGCAGAAGCAGGCCGAGCGCCGCTCGCAGTTCTTGAATGAGCTGCAAACAAAGGCCAACGTCAAGATCATGCTCGACCCGCCGCGCGTCGCGATCAAGATCCCCGACGGCGTTCCGGCGATCGGGCCGGCCGACGCGCCGATCCAGCTCGTCGAGTGGTCGGACTACCAGTGCCCGTTCTGCAAGCGCGCC
>DATKHQ010000078.1:0-4674 GCA_035510175.1 Candidatus Sulfotelmatobacter sp.
TCGCGGCGACGGGCGCGCGGCGGCTCCAGGTGATGTGGTTCGGCTTCCTGCCGCGCCTGGCCCCGGCCGTCGGCGGGGTCGCGCTGTTCCGGTGGGACATCAACGTGCGGGAGGCGACTATCCTCGGCCTGGTCGGAGCGGGTGGGATCGGCCTGCCGCTCGACGCCTGCGTGCAGTCTCTCGCGTGGTCGCGCGTCGCCACGATCCTGCTCGCGATCCTGGCGCTGGTCCTCGCGGGCGAGACGGCCTCCGCGCGAATCCGGAAGCGGCTCGCGTAAGTCCGGGGCCTACTGCGGGATCGCCCGGGGCTGCGTGTTCAGGAAGTGACGCTCGACGAGCTGGAAGAAGACCCAGGAGACCACGATGCAAGCGGCGACATCGAGGGCGAACTCGACGAGGCTCGACGTCGTGCCGCGATGGAGGAGCCGCATCGTCACCGCGAGCGCGACCGGGTGGATCAGGTAGAGCGAGTACGAGAACTCGCCGATCCACTCGAACGGGCGCGTTCCCCGCGCCCGCGGATTACCGATGGAGGCGGACAGCAGCGCGGCGGCGCAGAGGGCCGGAGCGATCCACGGGCGGACGTGCACTCCGGCGACCACCGGGTCGAGGTAGGCAACGAGGAGCGACGACGCCCCCCAGATCCACGCCGCACCCGGGAACACCACCGCGCGCAGGAGAGGGTGCGCCGTCCCGCGGACGTAGATGTCCGCGAGGGCGGCGCCCAGCCCCCACTGCCACCACGTGACCAGAAACAGATGCTGGATCACGAACCGGGAGTCGCCCTCGGGACGGAGATACGCCGCCCCGTAGACGACTCCTCCCAGGGCGAGCAGCGCAACGAGGAACCAGGGCCCGAGCCGCTTCCGCATTCGCTGGAGGATCGGGTAGGTGAGGTAGAAGTGGACCTCGACGGCGATCGACCAGAACACGGCGTTGATGCTGTAGAAGTACGCCATGCTCACCAGCGTGTGAGCCATCAACACGTGCGCGGCCAGCGTCCCGGCGGTCGGGCGCGTCACCAGATCCGTCGGGACGACGACCGCCGCCAGGCAGGCGACCGCGATCGATGCGTAGTGGGTCGGCAGAAGCCGCCGCGCGCGCCTCTTGTAGAACTCTCTCCATCCGATGAACGGCGCCCCCTCGGACTCGCGCCGTGCCTGCGGGAGGTGGATGCAGAACCCGCTCAGGACGAAGAAGAGGGTCACGCCCCAGGTGCCCATCCAGAACAGGAGGGGAGCGAACACACCGCTCCCCGGCGAGTACGCAGCATGGCGCTCGATCGTGAAGCGCTGGAGAGCCGCGTGATGGACCGCAACCGCGAAGGCCGCGATGCCGCGGAGCGCATCGAGCGACGGGATGCGGCGCTGGGGCGCCCACCGCAGCCGGGCGCTCTCGTTCCCTTGGGGCAAGTCGTTCGGCTCCTCTCGGACCCCATAGGATGACACGACTGGCCCGGGGGGGACCTCCCGGAAAGACGCGTTTGTTGCCATAATGGCCCGCCCGCAAGCCCCGACCGGAGACGCGATGCGCACGGTGTACCGGATGAGCGCGGCTCGGATCGCCGCCGGGCGCATCAGAGGCCGCATCTGGCGCTGGATGACGAAGGACGCTCCCGCCGTCTACCTGCGCGGGAGCGACCTGATCACCGCGCAGTCGATGGTCGACGGCGTGCACGAGCCTCATCTCTCCGCTCTGATCCGGCAGCTCGCCCACGATGGGTTCGGCGGATTTCTTCTCGACGTCGGCGCGAACATCGGATTGATCTCGTTCCAGTGCGCCCGTGATTTCGCCGAGGTTCACTGCTTCGAGCCGAACCCCGATGTGTTCAAGATCTTGAGCGTCAACGTGAAGGCGTCGGGACGGAGCGACTTCGTCCTGCACGAGTTCGGGATCGGGGACGCGGACGCCACCATCGACCTCAACGTTCCGATCGCGAACTTTGGCGGTGCGTTCATCGGGGGCGCGGGGAACCGCTACGAGGAGTCGATCCTCGCCGGCAAGGACGGGTTCGACCGGCTGGACGACGCGAACTACCGCAAGGTTGCGATCCGGATCCGGGATGGGCGGCGGGTCTTCGCGGAGATCTTCTCGGGCTTCGCCGAGCGGGGCCTGACCTCCGGCGTGGTCAAGATCGACGTCGAGGGGTACGAGGAGACCGTCCTGACGGCGCTCGCCGCGACGCTTCCCCGGGACTTCCGGGTCGTCGTCGTCTTCGAGAACCTCGACCCCGCCTTCGACGCCGCGCGCCTCTCGTCGATCTTCGCCGGGCGCGGGCACGCGTACAAGATCGAGACCGATCTCGGGAATGGCGGCTGGCTCTCCCGCGCGGCTCGGACCGCACTGCGGGGAAGGACGTGGTTCCTCGTGGACCATTTTGCCGACTCGGTCGGGGACCTCGTCTGGTCGACGCACCCGCTGGCCTAGGGCGCGGTCGACCCCGAAACGCTTCCGTCTTTCGGCCCCATCGGCCCCGGATCGGACTCGGTCTCGAAGAACTTCCGCCGGAAGACCTCGAGAAGCCCCGCTGCGCGCAGTCGCGCCAAGCCGCCGGACGCCGGCTGCCTCGCGTCCGCATCCGCCTCACGCACGACGCGGACGACCTCCAGGCACTCGGCGAGCGTCCGCGTGCCACCGACGTACCCCGAAAGCAGACGGCAGACGTAATCGCCGCAGGCCTGCGGCCGCCATCGGCCATAGCTGGAGCAGCAGCCGTCCCGGAACAGGGAGCATCCCTGCGGGATCGCCGAGCGCGTCGCGGACCCGGCGTCCCCGATGGAGATCAAGCTCACTCCAAGAGAGCGCGCGGTCTCGACCTCCCCGGGCTTGAGCTCGGTGCGGCTGAAGAGCGTGCCGTCGCAACACAGCCCGCACCTGAGGCACAGGGTGGCGCCGTCTCGGGCTCGCTCGTGCTCCGGCGGGAGTGCGCTCACGGCTCAGTATGGCATGGCGGCAGGGAGCGGCCTACAGTCCCATCGCCGCGACGACGGCGTCGAGGGTCGCGGGAACCGAGACCGGCGGATTGGCGTGTGTCGAGCGGATCCCCTCGAGGGTCCCGCGGTGGTATCCGACGACGACCTCGGGATCCTTGAGTAAGTGGCCGGTGAGGATCCCGCAGACGCGGTCGGCGCGTCCGATGACCCCGCCGTCGACGAGCTTCCGGAGCCCGGCGAGCGTGGCGCACGACGCCGGCTCGGCGCCGATCCCGGAGGCATCGAGGCGCGCCTTCGCGTCGAGGATCTCCTGGTCCGTCACCTGCTCGACGACTCCGCGGGTCGCCGCGAGCCCCCGCAGGCACTTCTTCCACGAGACCGGGGCGCCGATCTTGATCGCGGTCGCGATCGTCTTCGGGTCCTTGACGGGGACGACCGGGGCGCCGGCGCGGAATGCGCGGTAGAGCGGGCTCGCCCCTTCCGCCTGGACCACGGCGAGGCGCGGCAGCCTCGGAATCAGCCCGAGATCGTGCAGCTCGACGAGCCCCTTGGCGATCGCGGAGCCGTTCCCGAGGTTCCCGCCGGGGAGCACGATCCAGTCCGGGACCTCCCAGCGGAGATCTTGGAGCAGCTCGAACGCGATCGACTTCTGCCCCTCGATCCGGAACGGGTTGACGGAGTTCAGCAGGTAGACACCCCCGTCGGCGCA
Source organism: Candidatus Sulfotelmatobacter sp. (assembly GCA_035510175.1). Lineage (GTDB taxonomy): Bacteria > Acidobacteriota > Polarisedimenticolia > Polarisedimenticolales > DASRJG01 > DASRJG01. The sequence goes on from DATKHQ010000078.1 coordinate 3,643, forward strand.
GACCGCCTCGACGAGCGTCATCGCCGCGTCGAAGTCTCCCGCGATCTGGATCGTCTTCGCACCGTAGGCCAGCGCCTGGCTGAGCTTGCCGAACGCGACGTTCCCCTCGGGGATGAACACATACGCCGTCATCCCGGCCGCGCCCGCGTAGGACGCCATCGACGCCGAGGTATTGCCGGTCGACGCGCACGCGACGCGCCTCATCCGGAGACGGCGCGCCACGCTGATGCCGACCGTCATCCCGCGGTCCTTGAACGACCCCGTCGGGTTCTCCCCCTCGTGCTTGAGCGCGAGATCGTCGATGCCGGCCCAGCCGGAGAGCGCGTCCGAGCGGTAGAGGTTGGTGTTCCCCTCCGGCTTGGTGACGATGTCGGCGGGGTCGATCGGGAGGACCAGCTCTCGAAATCGCCAGACCCCGGAGCGGTCGATGGGCTGTCGTCCTCCGAGCCGCCGATCCAGCGTGACGAGGTCGATCGTGCCGCGCATCGCGTCGAGATCGCGCCGGACGTCCAGGGTGCCGGAGCAGTCGCAGCGCGTGCGGACGGCGAGGCCGGGATGCTCGGCGCCGCAATCGACGCAACGAAGCGTCCAGGACGTAGCGCTCACAGCCGGCGCGCTCCCGGGCCGTCGGCGGGGCAGACGAGCGGCTCGGCCGGAAGGCCCACGAGAGCGAACGCCGCGACCATCGCGGCGCCGACCTCGGCCCCGCTGCGCTCGGATCGGCACCAGGCGAACACCGACGGTCCCGCGCCGCTGATCGAGACGCCGAGCGCGCCGGCGTCGAGCGCCGCCGAGAACACCTGCTCGCATCCCGGGATCAGGCGGGCCCGGGCCGGGGTGACGACCGCGTCGTGGGCCGACCGCGCGAGCAGCCCCAGGTCGCCGCTGTGGCAGGCCGCGACGAAAGCGGCGATGTTGGCGGCGTTGGCGACGAGGGCGCGAAGCGGGATCGACTCCGGCAGCACCGCGCGGGCGGCCCTGGTCGACAACTCCAATTTCGGGGTCGCGACGACGATCGTCAGCCCATCGGGC
>DATKHQ010000079.1:0-4614 GCA_035510175.1 Candidatus Sulfotelmatobacter sp.
TTCCCGGGGGATCCGGGACGTTCACCGGCTTCAGCCACCTGTCGCTCGCCTCGTCGCAGGTCTCCACTCCCGCGGCGTGGCCGACCCGGATCGCATTCGTCGGAACGGGAGTCGGACAGCAGGGCGTGTATCTGTCCGAGGTGAGCGATCTGCTGTTTCCCCCGGATCCGGTCAGGCTGGCCGATCTCGCCACGACGATCCCGGGCGGCACGGGGACGTTCTCGAGCTTCGGTGCCGTGAGCGCGGGCGCGAACCAGACCGCGTTCCTCGGCTACGGGAACGGCGGGCAGGCCGGCATCTACCTCGCAAGCCCGGTCACGAAGGTGATCGCGGTCGGCGACACGCTCGAAGGGAGCACCGTGACCGGGTTGAGCCTCGGCCGCGAGGCGTTGAACGGCAACCAGCTCGACTTCGGCGTCACGTTCGCCGACGGCTCGCAGGCGATGTACGCGTACACGGCGCCGTCGCTCGCGGATGCGACGGGAGCGGGCTCGGTCGGAGACTCGCTCCGGATCGACAAGTCCACGGTGACGCCGGGGAACGTCAAGCTGAGTTGGGGCCCGAGCTGCTCGGCGAGCGCTACCGACTCCGCGATCTACGAGGGGCAGCTCGGCGATTGGTACAGCCATGTCATGAGGACGTGCACCGACTCCGGCTCCGACCGGTCGGAAGAGCTCACCCCATCAGCAGGCAACCGCTACTACCTGATCGTTCCCCTGGGCCCCGACGGCGAGGGCTCGTACGGGACCGACTCGAGGGGGGCAGAGCGGCCGCTCGGGGCAGGCGCGCGGTGCGCAGCGGTGCAATCGCTCGGCCCCTGCGACTGATGGGGGAGGCGGGTGGAGCCGACTCAGCGTTTGAAGATCTTCGTACGCAGCCCCGACACCCGGGCGAGGGCCTCGAAATCCCGGTCATGATGAAACACGATCAGGTTGTGGCGCAAGGCACACGCGGCGATCAGGCAATCGACTCCGGATCGCACCGTGAGCCCGGTCCGCCGGGCTGAACGGTAGAGCCCAACCGCATCTTCGAAGACCTCCTGCCCGAGGGGCGAGTCGACGATCGGGAGGGCCATCATGGCATCGCGCGCGATTCTGTACTCTCGTTCGGCTCGCATCCCTTGGAGCACTTCCTGCAGGACAGGCAGGCAGGTCGCAATCTCATCGAACGGCACTGCGGCCTCGAGGTCGAACGGTCGATCCTCGCGGAAGATCTCTATCCAGACCGACGTGTCAACGAGAACCACGGCGCGGCCTCGGGCGCGGGGTTGCCTTGACCCCGAATCGATCTCCTCGCATGGCGGCGAGGTCCCCGTCCCACGCTCCGGAACCCGCGATGGTCAGGATCTGCCGCGCGCGGATCCGGCGGACGAAGTCCTCCAGCGCTCGGCCGACCGCGGCGGAATACGTGCGCTCTCCGCTCAGGCGGAGGGCGTCGTCCAGGAGCTGCTCATCAAGCACAAGATTTGTACGTTTCATGTGTAAAGTGTACGTACGGCCCCACCGGGGCGCAAGCGATGCGGGTTCCCGCGACCTGCCTCCTTCCTCGAAACTCGAATCCGGGCGATGATTTCACCTTGATACGGTCCGCGACGGGGAGGAGGGCCGCTCGATGAAGCCGATGCTCAGCACGCACAAATCGTCCGCGCCGCCCGACCGCGTGTGGGCCATGGCGTCCGACGTCGCGAACATCTCCGGCCGCATCAAGGCGATCACGAAGGTCGAGATCTTGACGCCCGGCCCCGTCGGCACGGGCACGCGCATCCGCGAGTGGCGCGGCCGTCATGCCGTCGACATGGAGGTCGCGGCGTGGTCGCCGCCGCGCAGCTTCGCGTTCCGCGGCTACGCCGTCGGGACCGAGTTCACGTCGGAGGTCCGTTGCGTCCCCGACGGCTCGGGCACGCGCCTCGAGATGGAGGTCCACGCGCGCCCGCAGACGTTCGGCGCGAAGCTTCTCTCCCCGCTCTTCTCGCTGATGTCGAAGGCGATGGTGAAGTCCTGCGCCAAGGACCTCGGCGAGATCGCCGCGGCGGCCGAGGCGAGCTGAGCCGAAGATGCCCGGCGTCCCGCCTTCGTGTAAACTTCGGCGTTCCTTTCCCCGGCACCGGTAACCGCGAGAGACCAGAGAAATGTGGATCGCACTCACGAGAACCTGAGTCAAGAATCCGCCTGACGTGCTCAGGCCCTGCCGTCGGATGTTCCGCCGCGGACGCTGACCACTCCCTCCGGAGGGCGCCCGCGTCGCGGGCGTTCGGCATCGGAGCGGAAGTCGTGGTCAAACTCGACTCGAAGATCCAGGAGAAGCTCGACGCAATCGCGTCGGGTGTCGTCGCCTCGAACGCCGAGCCCGTCGATCGCGACGGCGTGTTCCCCCGGGCGGCCATGGACGCGCTCGCGAGCGCGGGCCTGTACGGCTTGATCTCCGCGCGCGAGGTCGGCGGGATGGGAGAGGGTCCGGGAGCCGCGGCGCTCGCGGTCGAGCGCGTATCGCGCGAGTGCGCCTCGACCGGCATGGTCCTGGCCATGCACTACGCCGGCGCGGCGGTGATCGAGAAGCACGGCCCGGAGGCGATGCGCCGCGACGTCGCCGCGGGCCGGCACCTGAGCACGCTGGCGTTTTCCGAGGCGGGCTCGCGCAGCCACTTCTGGGCCCCGACCAGCACGGCGAAGGTGGTCGGCGATCGCGTGCGGCTCGATGCGGAAAAGAGCTGGGTCACGTCGGCGGGCCATGCGACGGCCTACGTCTGGTCGAGCCGGCCCGTGCGGGCGGAGGGGGCGAGCACGCTCTGGCTCGTCCCGGCGAACGCGCGGGGGTTGAGCCTGCCGCGCCCCTACGACGGGCTCGGCCTTCGCGGCAACGACTCACGCCCCGTGACGGCGGCGGAGGTCGTGGTCGCGCAGACCTCGCGTTTGGGAGACGACGGCGGCGGATTCGGCATCATGATGGGCACCGTCCTCCCTTACTTCAACTTGATGAGCGCGGCGTATTCCGTGGGGCTGATGGAGGCGGCCACGACGCGCGCGGCGGGTCACGCGGCCGCGACCCGGTACGCGCACGTGGATGCGACGCTCGCCGACATGCCGACGGTCCGCGCGTACGTGGCGCGCATGCGCGTGCGGACCGACATGACCCGCGCCCTGCTGGTCGAGGCCGTCGATGCCGTGGAGGGCGCGCGCGAAGATGCGATGCTGCGCGTCCTCGAATGCAAGGCGGCGGCGGGCGAGACCGCGCTCGACGTGCTACAGACGGCGATGCGCGTGTGCGGCGGCGCCGCGTTCCGGAAAGGCGTCGGCGTCGAGCGGTACTTCCGCGACGCCCAGGCGGCCAGCGTCATGGCGCCCACCACCGACCAGCTCTACGACTTCATCGGAAAGGCCGCCTGCGGCCTTCCGCTGTTCTAGCGGCGAGTGGAGGACACGATGGAGGCGCTGATCCTGGGAGCGGTCGCGTACGACCCGAAGGTCGTGACGATCTGGGAAGGTTTCAAGCGGTACTTTCTCGAGCAAGGCCTGCCGTTCGATTTCGTCCTGTACTCGAACTACGAGCGGCAGGTCGAAGGGCAGGTCGCCGGCCAGGTCGATGTCGCCTGGAACTCCCCGCTCGCGTGGATCGAAGCGGAGCGGGCCGCGAGAGCTTCGGGACGCCGGGCCGTAGCACTCGCGATGCGCGACACGGATCGCGACCTCACGTCGGTCATCGTCGTTCGCGCCGACTCGCCGATACGCACGCTCTCGGGGCTCGCCGGGAAGACGGTCGCGGTCGGCGCCTCGGACTCGCCGCAGGCCACGCTGATTCCGCTCCTGCACATCGCCGATTCCGGCGTCGCGCCGGGAAAGGACTGCGAGATCCTGCGTCACGACCTCCTCGTCGGCAAGCACGGCGATCACCTCGGGGGCGAGCGCGAGGCGGCCAGGGCGCTCATCACCGGCCGGGCGGACGCGGCATGCATGATCGACGGCAACCATCTCGCGTTCTCGCGGGAGGGGGTCTTCCCCGCCGGGTCGACGCGGGTCCTGGCACAGACGGCACCTTACGATCACTGCAACTTCACGGTCCTGAACGACGCCCCGCAACAGCCGGTGCAGAAATTCTTGACGCTCCTGCTCGCAATGTCGTACGAAGACCCGTCCGTCCGATCGCTTCTCGACATGGAAGGGTTGAAGCAGTGGCTGCCCGGCCGTGTCGGCGGGTATGCGCAGCTGAACCGCGCGGTGGACGCGGCGGGTACGATCGACGCGTGGCTCGCGCGCTTCCGGTAGGGGCGAACGCATGAGCGACACCTTCGAGATCGATCTCGGCAGCCTCGGGCTCGACCGCGGCGCTCAGCTTCTGCTCAAGCGCGCGCTCAAGCGGGTGCCCGTCGGCGGCCGGCTCGACATCGTCGGAACGCACCGCGAGCTCCCCGTGCATCTTCGCGCCTGGTGCAGGGCGCAGGGGCACGAGCTCGAGATCCTGACGGGCGGCCGGGATCGACCTCCGCTCGCGCGCGTCACGAGGGGGCCGGCCGCGACGGGACGATGGAGCGGAGCCGAAACCGCCGGAGCGCCCGATCGGAATCTTCCGGGGGCGGTCGTCGACCGGCCCTCGATGCGCTGGGGGCTGGCCGCTCGCGGT
>DATKHQ010000080.1:0-8903 GCA_035510175.1 Candidatus Sulfotelmatobacter sp.
AATCCGGCGGCACGCCGGCGGGTGCGGTCGTGCGTGCTGGGGCGGCGTTGCATCTTGAAGTCGGCGGCGTTGCACCCTGCAACGCCGCGAGGCCTTCCGAGCCGCCTACGACTCCATCTCGAAGCGGCGCAGCTTCCGGAAGAGCGTCACGCGGTTGATCCCGAGCAGCTCCGCCGCCTTGGTCTTGTTCCCGCCGGCCTTCTCGAGCGCGAGCGCGATCTGCTTGCGCTCGATTTCCTCGAGGCTGTCGACGTTTGCGGGGGCCGCCTCCGGTGTTGCCACGGCGGGAGCGGGCACTCCGGCCGCGGAGACCGACGGAGCCCGAAGGTCGCCGTAGCGCTCGAGGTCCCGCAGCGTGAGCGTCTGCCCGCGGGCGAACGTCGCCATCCGCGCCACGTGGTGCTGGAGCTCGCGGACGTTTCCCGGCCACGGGTAGAGCGCCAAGCGCGCGAGGACCGCCGGCTCGACCTCCCGCGGCTCACCGCCTTCCTCGTCGGCGATGCGCGCAAGGAAATGCTCGACGAGCAGCGGGATGTCCCCGGCGCGCCCGCGCAGCGGCGGCAGGTCGATGCGCGCGACGTGGATCCGGTAGTAGAGGTCCTCGCGGAAGCTCCCCGCCCGGATCATGGCCTGCAGATCGCGGTTGGTGGCCGAGACGATCCGGACGTCCACCTTGACCGCCGCGTCACCGCCGACGGGGAAGACCTCCGATTCCTGCAGCACGCGCAGGAGCTTCGCCTGCATCGCCGGCCCCATCTCGGCGATCTCGTCCAGGAACAGCGTGCCGCCGTGCGCCAGCTCGAAGTACCCCGGCTTGTTGCGCGTCGCCCCGGTGAAGGCGCCCTTCCGGTAGCCGAACAGCTCGCTCTCGAGGAGGTTCTCCGGCAGCGCGGCGCAGTTGACGGTGAAGAACGGTCCGCCGGAGCGGTCGCTGCGGGCGTGAAGCGCGCGCGCGATCAGCTCCTTGCCCGTGCCGGACTCCCCCACGACGAGCACCGGGAGCTTCTTCGGTGCCAAGCGCTCGACGAGGCTGTAGATCGGCTGCATCGCCGCGGAGCCGCCGATCATCTCCTCGAATCGCAGCCGCAGCTCGAGGCTCGACCGCGAGGAGACCAGGAGCTCGCGCGCGTCGGCGAGGGCGTCGCGCTGGGCCGCCGCGGTTTTCTCGAGCTCCTGGTTGAGACGGTCGAGGCGGCTGCGCTGCTCGTCGATGCGGCGGATCAGGCGGGCGGTGTCGAGGGCGATCGCCGCCTGGTCGCCGACGAGCGCCGCCCGCTCCAGATGGTGGGCGGCGAACACCCCGCGATCGAGCCGGCTGTCGAGATAGACCGCGCCCACCGTCTCGCTCTGGATCTTGAGCGGCACGCACAGCACCGAGCGGATTCCGAGCTCCTGGATCGAGGCGGCGGCCTGGAAACGCTCGTCGGCCTCCGCGTCGGTGGACAGCACGGCCTCGCCGCGCTCGATCGTCCGCTTCGCGATCGACCGGGACAGCGCCAGCGCGTCGCCATCGAGCGACGCCCCGGCGGCACCGCGGGCGGTCGCCGTCGCGATCTCCTCGCCGTCGGCGAGCAGGAGGAACCCGCGCTCCGCCCCGGTCACCTCGATCGCCGCATCGAGGATCGCGGGGAGAAGGCGCTCGCCGTCGCGGGTCGCGTTGAGAGAGCGGTTGATCTCGAGGATCCGCCGCAGCGCCTTGATCTCGGCGCGCGCGCGCGCGAGGTCGCCCGCCGGCTCGCGGGACGTCTCCTCCGGCTCGCGCCGCTCGCGCGCTCCCGACGCCCGCAGCCTCTCGGCGTCGTCGAACACCTCGCGGCGACGCGGATCGGACAGGAACGACTCGCGCCAGCGCGCCGGGAGGCGCGAGCGAACCCCCTCGAGCCACCGGTGGGCGCGCAGGATGCGCTCGGCGCCGTCCTCGCGCCGCCCGAGGCGCAGGGCGCCCTTTCCGGCGACGTGCTCCGCCTGCCAAACCGACTCCGGGTCCCGCAGCTCGCGCAGGATCCGCCCCGCTTCCAGCGCGTCGATCTCGGCGCGCACGACGTCGCCGCCGGGACGCGCGAGCTCGATGCGGGCGCGCAGCAGCCGGGCCTCCGCCTCCTCGCGCGGCGTGCCCGACCCCTCGGCCAAGGCCAGGGCCTTCCGGCAGGCGACCAGCGCGCGCTCGGGGTCCTTCTCGTCGAGGTGCGATTCTCCCAGGCGCCTCAGCGCGACCGATTCCAGGCGGCCGTCGCCGATCCGGCGGGCGAGGAACGCGGCCTCCTGGGCCTGCTTGCGCGCCTCGTCGAAGGCCCCCGCCCGCCGCCGCCACTCGGTCACGTCCACCAGGAACCCGGCGAGCCAGCGCGGGTTCCGCACGTCCCGCATGATCCGCTGCGCCTCCTCGAACGCGACGCCGGCACGGTCGACGTCCCCCAGGGCCAGGTCCGCCCCGCCGAGCAGGTGCAGCGAGGAGGCGACCAGGTCCCGGCGCGCCGTCCGCCGCGCGTGCTTGAGCGCTTCCTCGGCCCCCTCGTGCGCGAGGTCGTACCGCGCCTGCTGAAGATGGAGCGCGGCCAGGCTCTGGAGCGCCTCGGCGATCCCGTCGCGATTCCCGAGCCGGCGGTGCGTCTCGAGCGCGGACTCGAAGCGCGCGCGGGCCCCCTCGGAATCCCCCAGGCGCAGCGCCGCGAGCCCCGCGCGCGCGGTGGCGGTCGCCGCGCCCTGCACGTCGCCGCGCGCCGCCGCGCGCTCCCGCGCCCGCTCGTACGCCTCGAGCGCCTCGCGCGGCCGTCCCTCGATCTCGTGTGAGAGGGCCTCGCCCTCGAGGATCTCGGCCTCGACGCGCGAGAGCGTGCGGGCGTCGGCCCGGGAGCGCGCGTCGCCGAACGCGGACAGCGACGCGCGATAGCTCCCCTCGTCGCGGCGCAGCGCGCCGAGTCCGAGCAGGGCGTCGACCTCGATGTCGGGCCGCACCGCCGCGCGCGCGTGCTCGATGGCGCGCGCGAAGTGCGCGGCCCCCTCGTCGAACGTCCCGAGCCGGGCGGCGACGCGCCCGAGGCCGGACTCGGCCTGCGCGGAGAGCACCGGTGCCGGGGCGCGATCCGCGATCGAGAGCGCGACCTCGAAGCTCTCCTGCGCTTCGAGCAGCGCGCCGCGGAGAGCCAGCGCGCGCCCGAGGGCCAGGTGCGCCCGGGAGCGCAGCGGATCCTGCGCCGCCTTCTCGGCCCGGGCGAGCATCCACCGCGCGTCATCCTCCGCCGAGGCGCTCTGGCCCGACAGACCGTGGACGTCCGCCCGCTTCTCGTAGAGCGCGCAGAGGACCGCCGCGGCTCCGTCCCCCTGGCGGAGCAGAAGATCCACCGCCTTCCCGTACAGGGCCGCCGCCTCGCGAAGCGCGCCCGTCTCGCGCGCGAGGTCGCCCGCGCGCTCGAACGCCTCCACCGCCCGGCCCGCCTGGCCCGCGGCCTCCGCGTGCTCCGCCAGCGCCGCCCACGCGCCGTGGCGCCGCGGCCGCCCCCGCCGCTCGAGGTAGGACAGGGCGTTTCGGTGCAGCGCGCTGCGGTCGTCCGCGGTGAGGGCATCGAGGGCGAGTCCGTAGAGCGCCGGCGAGGCGATGCGGTCGAGCGGCTCCCCCGACTCGTCCTGGGTCCGCACGATCAGGCCGGTCTCCGCGAGATCGGAGAGGAGGCGGGCGACGGCTTCCCAGCGCAGGCCGGTCACGCCGCTCAGGGCGTCCGCGTCGAGACGCAACGCGCCCAAGATCGCGGCGGCATCGACGAGCCGGCGCGCGTCGGCGCTCAGGCGGGACAGGCGGCGCGTCAGGAGCGCGCGCACGCGGTTCGGGATCTCGACGCGCGCGAGGACTTCCGGATCGAGCGGCCGCGTCCCGCCCGGCTCGATGTGTCCTTCCTCGGCGAGCAGGGCGACGAGCTCGCCGACGTGCATCGGGTTGCCGCGGGTCTCCTCGTACACCCGCGCGACGAACGGCTGCGGGATCTCCTCCGCGCCGATCATCGCGCGGAGCATCCCCCGGACGTCCTCGACGCCGAGCGGACCGAGGGACAGCTCCTCGATCGTCCCGTCCTCCCGGCCTTCGGTCAGGAGGTCGAACAGCGGGCTCCGGCGCGAGACCTCGTCGCCGCGATACGTCGCGAGGAGGAGCACGCGAGGGGACGGGACCGCCGCGAGCGCCCGCACCAGGTGGCGCAGGACCGCGCAGGCGGACTCGTCGGCCGCGTGCAGGTCCTCCACCGCGAGGACGACCGGGCGCGTCGAGGCGAGCTGGCCGACGAGAGCCTCCACCGCGGAAGCGAGGCGGTACCGGTCGTCGGCCGCGCCGGCATCGGCCGCGGCCGCATCCGGCCAGTCGGGAATCTCCGGGCCGAGCAGGGGCTGGAGCGAGGCCGCGTGCCGGGCGAGGAACGCCGGGTCGAGCGGACCATGCGCGCGCACCGCCCTCGCGAGCGTGTCCGCGAGCGCGCTCGCACCGTCCCCGGCGCCGTCGGAGCGCCCGACGAACACCTCGAAGCCTTCGATCTGGCAGCGGGTCCGGAACGCGCGGAGAAGACGGCTCTTGCCGACACCCGCCTCGCCGACGATCAGGATCGTCCGCCCGGTGCCGCGCGCCACGTCCTCCAGACGCGCGGCGAGGGTCTCCATCTCCGCCGCGCGGCCGGTGAAGCCCGAGCCCAGGACCCGCTGGCGGCGGGCTTCTGTCGCGACCACCGACAGGGAGCCCCCGGCAGCGCGATTGAGCAGATCGAGGAAACGGTCCGCGCTCGCCGGTCGCAAGCCCGGGTCCTTCGCCAGCAGCTTGAGGACTAGCGCGTCGAGGGCGGGCGGGACGCCGCGATTGAGCGCCGCCGGCGGGAGCGGCTCCTCCTCGAGATGACCGCGCAGCACGCCGAGCGCCGTGGCGGCCTGGAACGGCGGCCGTCCGGTGAGCAGCTCGAACGCGACGCAGCCGAGGCTGTACAGGTCCGATCGCGGATCGACCGCATCCCCGCGCGCCCCCTCCGGGCTCACGTACGCGACCGTTCCGCGCATCACCCCGCGCGCGCCGGAGTCGTCGGGGCGGGACGCGAGCCCGAGGTCCATCAGCTTGATGCGCCGCGCCCCCGTGGGATCGATCCAGGCGATCAGGTTCGACGGCTTCACGTCGCGGTGAACGAATCCGCGAGCATGGAGATAGGCGAGCGCCTGGCCGGCCTGCGCGAGGTCCGCGATCACGACCGCCGGGTCGGCGGGACCGCGGCGCGCTTGGCGGTCCAGCGATTCTCCCTCGACCAGCTCCATGGTGAAGAAGGGGAGGCTGCGACCCTCGGGACCGAGCGCCGCGCGCCCGAAGTCGTACACCTCGGTCAGGTTCGGGTGGGACAGCTCCGTGAGCGTCCGGAATTCCTGCTCGAAGTGGCGCAACGCCGACTCGGAGAACTCGCGCGTCGACAGCACCTTTAGGGCGATCGGCCGGTCGCGCCCTTCCTCCCGGGCGGAGTAGACGATCCCCATCCCCCCCCGGCCGATCTCCGCCAGAATCGTGTAGCGTCCTGCAACTCTGCTCCCGAGCATCTGCGACTTATAGAGTCAATCGTCGCAAGGTGCAACACGACGATGCGTCCCGCATCATGCGGCAGAGACGTCGGAACGCCGTTTTGGCGCTCCCTCGGACCCGGGGTTTGGACCGAGCAGGGGGATCGGCGCATCGCGATCCGGCCGCCGATGCGGAAAAACCCCCAGAAACAGCAAAACCAGGATCAGCGGGCCATCCTCCCACCGATCCTGGTTCCACGCTGTGGAGTTGGGAGCCAGGGTTTGGTCTATGCACTCCCAGATAGGAGCAATCCGGATGCCAGCCGGACCCGAGGGGAAAACGTCGAGACACCCGCCGGGAGCCCGGGACGCAGGGTCACCCGCTGCCAATTCAGCGTCCCGGGTGTGCCAAAGACGGCAACCGGAGGTCAGCGCGCCGGGCCGGTCTGGGATCCGTACGACTCCAGGAGCTCGCGGGCGGCGCTGCGCAGGAGGGTCAGGCTGAAAGGCTTGGTGATGAAGCGGTCGACCCCGAGCCTGGCGAGCTTCTCCGGGTCGGCCGCGGGGTCTCGCAGGAGGCCGATTATTGGAAATCGGCTCCCCGGGAACATCGCCTGGATCCGCTCGAGCAGCGGCGGTCCTCCGTCCCCTTCCGCGGTGGACAGGTCGAGCACCAGGAGATCCGGGCGCCGGACCCGAAGCGTCTCCATCGCCGTGTGCGCGGTGGCCGCCTTGAGAACGCGATAGTCGTCGACCGACAGGAGGTCCTCGGTCAGGTCCAGCAGCTCGGCGTCCGGATCCACGACCAGGATGATCCGCCGCTCCTTCCTCAGGGTCGCCTCGTCGATCAGCACGCGGTTCCCGCCGCGCTCCTTGGCGCCGCGGAGCGCGTTCTCCGCGCATCGGACGAGATCGTCGGCGGAGGAGACTCCCGGGCTGTCGGGATACGTCGCGATCCCCGCGGACACGTGAAGGGTGATCCCGAGGCCGCCGAAGGCGACGGCCATGGCGTCGGCCTCGGTGCGGATCTTGTTGGCCAGCACCGCCGCGCCGCGATAGCGGTTGCCGGGCAGCAAGACGGCGAATGAGTCCTCGCCAATCCGCCCGCAGACATCCTCCCGCCGCACGTGGCTCTCGATGAGCCGGCCGACGTCGCGAAGGACCGCGTCCCCGGCCCCCTGTCCGTGCGCGTCGTTGACCGCCTTGAGACCGTCGACGTCGACGACGACGAGGGACAGCGGCGTCCGGTACCGGCGCGCGCGAGAGATCTCCTGGCCGATCCGGTGGAACAGCGACCGCCGGTTCGCGAGCCCGGTCAGCGGGTCGGTCGTGGCGTGGCGCGCCGATTCGCGCCGGAGCCGGCCGAGCTCCGCGGCGAGCCGGACCCGCGCCTGGAGATCCTCCGCCTGCGGGGGGCCCGCCATCAGCGCGGCAGCACCGGTCGGATCGCCCTGGCGGAGCGCGCGCAGGCGCGCCGGGTCGCGGATGAGATGGATTTGCGGGATCCCGCGGAACAGGGCTCCCGCGAGCAGCCGCTCGAGCAGCGCGAGAAGGTCGGGAGCGCCGGTCTCGAGGTCGGTGACGACCAGCGTGACGCGGTCGTCGTCTCCCTCCTTCATCAGGGCGATCTCGGCGCCGGAGACGACGACGACCTCGAGCCCGACGGCCCCGATCCAGCGGGACAGCACGCCGGCGGCGTCGCGGTCGTCGGTGATCAGCAAGACCTGCCCCGCTGGGGCGTCCCGCTCGCTCAAGGTCGAGGGCTCCGGTGAGGCGAAGGCCCCGCGGCGGACGGTCCGCGGTTCGGCGATCACTATCCGGCGCCGGCGTGGCGCCGTCAAGCGCGTGTCGGACCGCGTGTGCTATAAAGCGCGCGTTTCGGGCACGGTCGAGCCGAGTGGGACGACACCGGGGCGTTAACTCAGCGGTAGAGTGCCATCTTCACACGGTGGAAGTCGCAGGTTCAAATCCTGCACGCCCCACCAGGATCGGGGCCGGAAACGACGACGGGCGGCTAGCTCAGCTGGGAGAGCGCGGCGTTCGCAACGCCGAGGTCGAGGGTTCGATCCCCTTGCCGTCCACCATCCTCCGGGACGAGACACTCTAGGCCAGCGCGCCGACGACCTTCTCGGCCGCCGCGCGCATCCGCTCCTCCGCGACGATCGCCGTCGCGCGCTCGATGTCGGGGGCGAGGACCCGGTCGGAGTCGAGGGTCCGGATCGTGCGCCGGAACGCGGCGTGCGCCGCCGCGACGCCGCGCCCCGGGGCGAGCGGCTTGAGGAAGTCGAGCGCCTGCGCGGCGGCGAGCGCCTCGATCGCGAGCACGCGCTCGGCGTTGTCGACGATCGCGGACGCCTTGCGCGCCGCGTGCGCGCCCATCGAGACGTGGTCCTCCTTGCCGGCGGAGGTGGGGATCGTGTCGACGCTCGCGGGATGCGCGAGGACCTTGTTCTCCGAGACCAACGCCGCGGCGGTGACGTGGGCCATCATCAGACCGGAGTGGAGGCCCGCGTCTTTCGCCAGGAACGGCGGGAGATCCGAGAGGGCGGGATTGACGAGCCGCTCGATGCGACGCTCGCTGATGGTCGCGAGGGAGCAGACCGCGGTCGCGAGATGGTCGAGGGCCATAGCGATCGGCTGACCGTGGAAGTTCCCGCCGGAGATCAGGCGGTCGTCCTCGGCGAAGACCATCGGGTTGTCGGTCGAGGCGTTGATCTCGATCGCGAGCACCTCGCGGACGAACCGCAGCGTGTCGCGGACCGCGCCGTGGACCTGGGGCATGCACCGGAGCGAGTAGGCGTCCTGGACGCGCCCGCAATCGGCGTGCGAGCGCTCGATCGGGGAGTCGCGGAGAAGCTTGCGCAGGTTCGCCGCGGAGCTCCGCTGCCCGCGCTGAGGACGGGCCTCGTGGATCCTGCGGTCGAACGCCGCGTGCGAGCCCTTGAGGGCCTCGAGCGTCATCGCGCCCACGATGTCCGCGGTCACCGCGAGCCTCTCGGCGCGCAGCAGGGCCAGGCCGCCGATCGCGGTCATGACCTGCGTGCCGTTGATGAGCGCGATTCCTTCCTTCGGGCCGAGCGTCAGCGGGGCGAGGCGGGCGCGCGCGAGCGCCCGTGCCGAAGCGGTGCGCCGCCCGTCGCGGAGCACTTCGCCTTCGCCGACGAGCACGAGCGCGATGTGCGCGAGAGGGGCGAGATCCCCCGAGGCGCCGACCGAGCCCTGCTCGGGGACGACCGGCGTGATCCCGGTCTCCAGAAGCTCGATCATCCTCACGAGCGTCGTCTTCCGCAGGCCGGAGTGTCCGCGCGCGAGGCAGTTCGCGCGCAGGGCCAGGATCGCGCGCACGGTTCGCTCGGGAAGAGGCTGTCCCACGCCCGCCGCGTGAGACCGAA
>DATKHQ010000081.1:0-1524 GCA_035510175.1 Candidatus Sulfotelmatobacter sp.
GCCCGTCAGTCGCGCCGCCGCGCTCGGATGCAGCGCCGCCCAGTGTGCGTACGAGACGCCGTGCTTCGCGAGCACGGCGGCGATATCGGAGCGGGTCGCGTAGTAGCTACTGCCCCAGTGAACAAGGTGCGAGAGAACCGACATATCGGCGCCGGTCCCGTTCGGGCCGCCGCCCGTGCCGGAGTCGCTCCCGCCGCCTCCGCCGGGGTAGCTGATATCGCCGCCGGGTCCCGTCCCTCCGAAGTTCGCGGCGATCGACTCCGAGATACGGTCGGGAAGAGTGTTCAGAAGGGAGCCGATCGCGTTCTGCGATTGCGCGAGTTGCGAGAGCTGGTCGAGGACGTCGGGCGAGAGCTGCGAGCCCGCCGGGGTCGCGGTCGAGGGCGCTCCCGCCGAAGCCATATCCTGCGGCGTCGCCTGTTGCGGCGAGAGGAAGCCGCCGCTGTCGGTCGAGGCGGCGGAAGCTCCGGCCTGGCGCCGCTTCCAGTAGAGGTAGCCGATGACTCCCGCGATCGCGAGCAGTCCGATCCAGGCTCCGAGCGGGAGCGGTCCGACCTTCTTCGCGAGCCCCTTCCCCTTCCCCTTCGGCGGCTTCGTCTTCGCAGGCATCTACAACCCGACCGCCGGGATCGGTCGCTGCTGGACGCTGAAGACGGGCGGCGCGTGGAAGAGGCTCGACGGGTCGCCCTTCGCGGTCGGCTGCATGAAGCCGGGATGCGCGGACGTCTCGCGCGGAATCCCTCCGCGCTGCGCGAGCATCGGGATCGCTTCCAGCGCGACCTTGTTCGGATGGTCGAACTGGCCGTTGTTCGGCCACGGGTTCGGCGAGGCGTCGTAGAGGTCGGCCTGCGGGACGTGCATAACGCCGTGCTTCACCTGCGAGAGCGGGTCCCAGCCGTCGAACTGCGGGGCCGGGTAGAAGGTCCCGAACGGACTCCACTGGGTCATTTCCTCGTAGCCGACCGCGCCCGGCTCGGTCGTCGGCAGGATGCCCGGACGGAAGACCGTCTCCGAGCGCGGGAAGGGCTCGCCCGCGCCCCAGGGGTTGCGCTCGATGATCGGGCGAGTCGAGAGGTCGTCGGCGGTCGGTCGAAGCACGCTGCTTACTTCCCGCCCTTGAGTGCCGTGCCGACGAGAGTGCTCGCGCCGTTGAAGAACGACGAGACGATCGTCGGGTTCCGCGCGAGCACGGCGATAATCCCCGCGATCACGACGAGCCCGAGCCAGTTCCACGCTTCCCGCACTTTCGACCTCCTTCCTAGTACGCCCGATTCCGGTTTCCGCTCGTGCCGCCCTGCGAGCCCGCGGTCGAGGTCGGCGGCGCCGTTCGCGCTCGCACCGCGACCGTTCCGCCTCCGGCTCCGGCTCCGCGGATCACTCCGCCTAGCTCGCCCGAGTTGCGGACGGCCATAGCGATCAGGACGAGGATCGCGAACGGGCCCGCGACCTGCGGGACGAAGTCCGCGAAGACGGCGAGCCCGAGCGTCAGGACGCCGACCGCCCACAGCGACTTGAACGTTCCCT
>DATKHQ010000082.1:0-2045 GCA_035510175.1 Candidatus Sulfotelmatobacter sp.
TGAGCCCCACCGCGCGCACCCGGACCCGGACCTCCTTGGGTCCGGGGACCGGATCGGGCCGCTCCTCGAGCCGCAGCGTTTCGAGGCCGCCGTGCTCGCGGATGACGATCGCGCGCAACCTCAGCGCCCCAGGTCGATCCAGACGCTCTTGGTCTCGAGATACGCGTCGATCGCCTCGAGCCCCAGCTCGCGGCCGAATCCCGATTGCTTGAAGCCGCCGAAGGGAAGCGACGGGTCGTAGAGATTGTAGGTGTTCACCCAGACCGTTCCCGCGCGCACGGCGCGGGCGACACGGTGCGCCCGGGCGACGTCCTTCGTCCAGACGCCCGCGGCCAGGCCGTAGATCGTGGCGTTGGCCTTCGCGACCGCGTCGGCGGCGTCGTCGAACGGGATCACCGCGAGCACCGGGCCGAAGATCTCCTCCCGCGCGATCGTCATCTCGGTCCCGACGTCATCGAACACGGTCGGCCGCACGAAATATCCCTTCCCGCCGTTGACCTCCGTGGCGCGCCGCCCTCCCGCAGCGAGCTTCGCCCCGTCGCGCTTTCCGCTCTCGATGTACTCGAGGACGGAGTTCATCTGCGCCTCGGAGACGACGGGCCCCATCCGGCTCGCCTTGTCTCGAGGGTCCCCGAGAACCACGGCGTCGGCCCGCTCGGAGAGCTGCGAGACCACCGCGTCGTGCACCGAGCGCTCGACCAGGAGGCGCGATCCGGCTGCGCAGACCTCCCCCTTGTTGTAGAAGATCCCGGTGAACGCGCCCTTGACCGCCGCGTCGAGATCGGCGTCGGCGAACACGATGTTCGGCGACTTGCCGCCGAGCTCGACGGTCACGCGCTTGAGCGTCCCCGCCGCCTCCCGCACGATCGTCCGCCCGACCGAGGTGCTCCCGGTGAACGCGATCTTGTCGACGCCCGGATGCCTCACGAGCGCCATCCCTGCCCCCGAGCCGGCGCCGGGGAGCACCTGCAGCACGCCGGCAGGAAGCCCGGCGTCGAGCCCGATGCGCCCCATCTCGATCGCGCTCAGCGGGGTCTGGCTCGCCGGCTTGAGGATGACCGTGCACCCGGCGGCGAGCGCGGGGGCGACTTTCCAGGAGGCGAGCAGGAACGGGAAGTTCCACGGCACGATCGCCGCGACGACTCCCGTCGGCTCCTTGAGCGTGAACGTGAACGCCTCGGCGCGCGCGGGGAGGGTCTTTCCGGCGATCTTTGTCGCCGCCCCGGCGAAGAACTGGAAGATCTGAGCGGCGGTCGGGAGCTCGATCTTCCCGGAATCGAACAGCGTCTTGCCGGTGTCGAGCGTTTCGAGCAGCGAGAGATGAGGAAGGCGCTCGAGGATCAGCTCACCCATCTTCCAGAGGATCTTCCCGCGGTCGGCCGCGGTCATGCGGCCCCACGGACCGGACTCGAGCGCGCGGCGCGACGCGGCGACCGCGAGATCCACGTCCTCGGCACCCGCCTCGGCGACCGTCGTGATCTCGGTCTCGTCGGCGGGGTTGATCGTCGAGAAGGTCCGCCCGCTGCGGGCGTCGGTCCACGCGCCGTCGATCAGCAGCCGTCCGGGGACGGCGGGAGCGCTCCCTTCCATCGGGCCTCCTTCCCGTGCGCGGTCTGGCACGGACCGGGCATCGTATCAAGGTGTCAGACGCGGACGGTGGGATCGAACAGCCGCCGGTACTCCTCGGTGGCGTACCGGTCCGTCATGCCGGCGATGTAGTCGGCGATGGCGCGGTGAAGCCCCTCGACGCCGATGCGCTTGCGGGCGTGGTCCGGGAGGAGCATCTCGTTGTCGAGATAGCGCTCCGAGAGCGCCTCGAGCACGCGCCGGGCCTTGTCGCGCATCCGCTCGATCCGGTGGTGCTGGTACAGATGCGTGCGCAGGTAGGCCTTGAGCGTGCGGTTGTCCGCGGCGACCGCATCCGACAGCCCCGCGAGGATCCGCCCGGTGCCACGGACGTCGTCCACCGTCTCGATCCCGGCGGCGCGGATCGCGGCGGCCGTCGACTCGATCAGGTCCGTGACCAGGACGTCTATCATGCCGCG
>DATKHQ010000083.1:0-3441 GCA_035510175.1 Candidatus Sulfotelmatobacter sp.
GCGCCACCGGCGCGAGAGAGAGCGCGCGATCCCACGTCTCGCGGAGGAGCGATCGCGCGCCCGCGAGCGGGAGCAGCTGTTTCGGACGAGCGCGCCGGCTCATCGGCCAGAAGCGCGTGCCGCTGCCCCCGGCCAACAGCACGACGTGGAACGCGCCGCCGCGCGCTCCGCCGCGCTCGCGCTTCAGCGCAACTCCCACGTTCGCTTCAATCCGTCTATCACCGTCGTCTCCGGGCGGAACCCGAGGAAGCCCCGCGCCCGATCGATTCCAGCGAGGGAGTGCTTGATGTCCCCGGGGCGGTGCGGCGCGTACTCGGGGGTCACCGCGCGTCCGGCGAACCCGGCGAGGATTCTCACGAGCTCGTTCAGGCTGATCCGCTCGCCACAGGCGATATTGTAGGCGCGGCCGAGTGCTTCGGGCCCGGCGGCGCACGCGCGCAGGTTCGCCTGCACCACGTTCGCCACGTAGGTGAAATCGCGCGTCTGCTCGCCGTCTCCGAAGATCGTCGGGCGCGAGCCGCGGTCGATCGCGGCGATGAATTTCGGGATGACCGCGGAGTATTCGCTCGCCGGGTCCTGCCGCGGACCGAAGACGTTGAAGTACCTCAACGCCACGGTCGGGGTTCCGTAGAGCTTGTGGAAGATCCCGAAGTACGTCTCGCCCGTGAGCTTCTGGAGCCCGTACGGCGAGATCGGGTCGGGCGTCATGGTCTCGACCTTCGGCAGCGTCTCGCTCTCGCCGTAGAGGGACGAGGACGAGGCCATCACGACCCGCCGCACCTTCGCATCGCGGGCCGCCACGAGCACGTTGAGCGTTCCGGTGACGTTGACGTGGTTCGACGCGAGCGGATCAGCGACCGACCGCTGGACGGAGGGAATGGCGGCGTGGTGGAGGACGAAGTCGCACCCCGCCGCGGCTTTCCGGCACGTCGCGAGGTCGCGGATGTCCCCCTCGATCAGCTCGAACGTCCCGCCCAAAGCGCGGGCCCATCCGGGCGCGCCGGACAGATTCTCACGACGGCCCGTCGAGAAGTCGTCGAGAACGCGGGCCGAGTCCCCCGCTCTCAGGATCGCCTCGACGAGGTTCGACCCGATGAAGCCCCCGCCGCCGGTCACCAGGAACGACGCCATCAGACCCTCCCGACGCAGGAGTAACGGAACCCCTTGCCGCGCATCGTTGCCGGGTCATAGATGTTGCGAAGATCCACGAGGACCGGATCCTTCATGGCGGAGCGCAACCGGTCGAGATCGAGCGCGCGGAACTGGTTCCACTCGGTCGCGATGACGAGCGCGTCGGTTCCTTTCGCCGCCGCGTACTCGTCGTCGCAGTACCGGACGTTGTCGCGGGGCGTCTGCGAGGCGATCGCGGCGCCGACCGGATCGTAGGCCTGGACGCGGGCGCCCTCCGCCAGGAGCCCGTCGAGGATTCTCATCGCGGGCGATTCCCGCAGGTCGTCCGTATTCGGCTTGAATGTCAATCCCAGGAGGCCCACGCTGCGGCCCCGGACCGATCCGCCGAGCGCCTCCCGGACCTTGCGAACCGCGGTCGGGATCCGGCCCTCGTTCACCTCGATCGTCGCTTCGACGATCGCGAGCCTGAGTCCCGCCTCGCGCGCCACCTCGAGGATCGCGCGCGTGTCCTTCGGGAAGCACGAGCCGCCGTACCCGGGCCCCGGGTGGAGGAACTTCCCGCCGATCCGCTGATCGAGGCCCATTCCCTTCGCGACGTCGTGCACGTCCGCTCCGAGGCGCTCGCACAGGTCCGCCATCTCGTTGATGAACGAGATCTTCGTCGCGAGGAACGCGTTCGAGGCGTACTTGATCACCTCGGCGGTGATCACGTCGGTGATCAGGACCGGAGTCTCGATGAGGTAGAGCGGCCGGTAGAGGTCCCGCAGGATGGCCGCCGAGGTCTCGTCCTCGCAGCCGATGACGACCCGATTCGGCCGCATGAAGTCTTCGATGGCCGACCCCTCCCGCAGGAACTCGGGATTGCTCGCCACCGCGAAGGCATGGGACGCGCGCCGGTGCGTCTCGATGATCTCGCGCACGATGCGGCCGGTGCCGGCGGGGACCGTGCTCTTGGTCACAACGACCTTGTACGAATTCAGGTTCTCGGCGACCGAGCGCGCCACCTGCTTGACGAAGCTCAGATCGGCGCGCCCGTCGTTCCCTTGCGGGGTCCCGACCGCGATGAACACGACGAGCGAGCGCTCCACCGCCTTGCCGAGATCGGTCGTGAAATCGAGGCGCCCCGCCTTGACGTTCCGCTCGACGAGCGCGTCGAGCCCGGGCTCGTAGATCGGCATCTCGCCCCGGTGGAGCATCGCGATCTTGTCGGGGTTGTTGTCCACGCAGACGACGTGGTTCCCGAACTCCGAGAGGCACGCACCGGTCACAAGGCCCACATACCCCGTTCCGACCACCGTGATGTTCATGAGGAGCTCCCCGAGGCGGCGCGCGCCGCGCGCTCCGCCCGAAACCATGCGATGAATGTCCCGATCCCCTCCGGGAATCCCGTGCGCGGCCGCCAGTCGAGCTCGGCGGCGGCGCGTCCGATGTCGGCCCAGGTCCGCACCACGTCCCCGGGCTGGGCGGCGAGCCGGTCGATGCGCGGTGCCGTGCCCAGGCCGGCTGCGATCGCCGCGACGAGATCGTCGAGGAGCACCGGGTGCGCCCCGCCGAGGTTCCAGATGCGGAAGCCCCGGACGCGCTCCGTCGCCCGCACGATCCCCTCGACGATGTCGTCGACGTACGTGTAGTCGCGTCCCGACGTCCCCGTGCCGTAGACCGGGATCGGCCGGCCGTCGGCGAGGAGCCTCGTGAACTTGTGGATCGCGAGGTCGGGCCGCTGGCGGGGACCGAAGACGGTGAAGAACCGGAGGCATGCGACGTCGAGCCCGAAGAGGTGATGGTACGTGTGGGCGAGGAGCTCCCCCGCGCGCTTGGTCGCGGCGTACGGGGAGATCGGATGGTCGACGGGATCGTCCTCGGAGAACGGAACCTTGGGATTGTCGCCGTACACGGATGACGACGAGCCGAAGACGAATCGCCCGACGCCGTGCACGCGCGATGCCTCGAGCACGCGGACGGTCCCCTCGATGTTGACGGAGGCGTAGCCCACCGGGTCGGCGATCGACGGGCGGACGCCCGCCTTCGCCGCGAGGTGGACGACCGCTCCGAACGGCCCAGCACCGAAAGCCTCCGCGAGCGCCTTGGAGTCGCGGATGTCCCCCCGCACGAGTGTGAACGAGCGGGACGACAGCGCGCCTTGGAGGTTCCGCTCTTTCACGTCGACGGGGTAGAACGGGTCGAAATTGTCGAGGGCGACGACGCGGCGGCCGTCCGCGAGCAGCCGGTCGACCAGATGCGAGCCGATGAAGCCCGCACCGCCGGTGACCAGGATCGCCTCCATGACCCCTCGCATCCCACTCGGAGCGG
>DATKHQ010000084.1:0-8193 GCA_035510175.1 Candidatus Sulfotelmatobacter sp.
GCCGACATCCGCGACGGATCGAACCTCACCGCGGACATGGCCGTCCAGAACGTAATTGGCGACGCGTTCCGCGGGGCCACCTGGGTCTCCCTTCACAACGGCGGCGGCGTCGGCTGGGGGGAAGCGTTGAACGGCGGATTCGGCCTCGTCATCGACGGATCCGCCGCAGCCGCGGAGCGGATCGACCGGATGATTCCCTGGGACGTCACAAACGGCATCGCGCGGCGCGCGTGGGCGCGGAACCCGGGGGCCGGTCTCGCGATCCGGCGCGCGATGGAGGCGGATCCCGGGCTGCGCGTGACGATGGCGGAGAGCGCCGACCCGGATGTCGTCGCCGCGGCGCTCGACGAGGCGGGCCTATGACGCGCCGCTCGGTCTTGGCGGCGACCGGTCTCGCGACGCTGGCGCTGTCCGCCTGCATGTCGCACAAGGCCCCGGCTCCCGCGGGCGCCCAGGCTCCGGCGGCGCCGCAGCCGGCGGCACCGGCCGCGCCTCCCCCCGTTCCCGCCGCCGTGAAGCACTCCGGCCCCCACGCGGTGGCCGTGCTCGAGCCGCGCGGCGGCAGCAAGGTGAAGGGACGCGCGGAGTTCTCAGAGGCCGACGGCAAGGTCACGCTCGTTCTCACGGTGACCGGTCTCACGCCGGGCGAGCACGCGTTTCACCTTCACGAGAAGGGCGATTGCTCGGCGCCGGATGCGACCTCGGCGGGCGGGCACTGGAACCCGACCTCCGAGGCGCACGGGAAGTGGGGCGCCCACCCGTTCCACAGGGGGGACGTCGCGAACCTCGTCGCGGGCGCCGACGGACGGGCGACGCTGACGTTCTCGACGGACCTCTGGTCGATCGGCGGCGATGCCTCGCGGGACGTCATCGGGCGCGCGCTGATCGTCCACGCCAAGGCGGACGATTTCACCACCCAGCCCACCGGCGGGGCGGGCGGACGGGTGGCCTGCGGCGTCGTCGCGGCCGACTGAGGCCCGATCCTCGGTGCAGGTGATCACGTACCGGAGCGGGGAGCGGAGCCAGGAGCCGAACGGCCAGCACGTGACGAGGGTGAGCCGGGCCTCGGCCGTGGGCGCGAGAACACGCGGATCGTCGAAACGGACGACCGCAGTCGATCGGGCGGTGTAGACCGATCGGCCCCGAGGCGTCGTCACGACGATCACGTCGTTCGGCCGGACGTCCCGAAGGAATTCCGCCCACGAGTCGCGGTGGCCGGCGACGACGCAGTTCCCAGGCGCTCCGGGCGCCGCGGTCCCGTCGACGTGCCCGAGCGAGAAGGCGAGCGCGTTTCCTGTTGCGCTCGACAGGACGGCGCGACGCACCGAGAGCCGTGGGGCTTCGAGCCGGGCGATCGGATGCGTGTCCGCCCACGGCCACGGCGCGTGCGTTCCCCCGTCGGCGAGCGTCGCGGCGAGCGCACGGTCGACAAGACGCTCCCCGACGAGCCCCTTCGCGCGCACCCACGCGTGACGCGCGAGAAGGATCGATCCCGCCGCGAGGAGGATCGAGCCCGCCGCGGCGGCGCGGCCGGCCGGGCTCACGCGCGAACCGCCGAAAGCCGCCGAGCCGCGAGGCACGCGAACCCCAAGGCCGTCAGGCCGAGACCCAGTGCTACGAGCAGCGGCTCGGACGTGCCGCCCGCGGGCAGCTCGGCCGCGCCCTCGTCCTGACGGTCGTCGAGTCCGATCGGCGCATCGTCGGCGACGACGACGAAGCTCGTGTACGAGGTCACCAGGGAGAACTCCGTGGCGAGCGCCAAGACGTCGGCGCGAACCGTCGCGGGATCTGCGCCCTTCACGCGCGCACTCTCGAGGGAGGCGACTCGCGCCCGGGCCCAGCGGCACGCGATTCCCGATCCGCTCGGCACGGAACGGAAGGCGGCGTCGAGCGTCACCGGGCCGCCCGGCGCGCGTCCCCACACGCGGAGGCGGGGAGCGGGCTGTCCGTCCGCGAGGCGCGCCGTCACGACCAGCGGGCGTCCGGCGTAGAGATCTGGGATCGGGTCCGGGCTCACGTCGACCGGGGCCGCGCCGTCCCACTCTAGGGCGACGTCTGTGATTGCCGCGCGCTCGGTCCGCCCGAGGAGATCCGAGATCTTCGCCGCGACCTGCTCGCGGCTGCCTATCGACTCGTACGATCCTCTCCCGGTGCGGGCGAGCTCCTTCATGAGCCACCGGTTCGGCGCCGGCCCGATCCCGACCACGTGAAGGCGGGTTCCGCCCAGGTGCTCGGCGACCGTGCTCAAGACGGCCTCCTCGTTCTCGACCGCGCCGTCGGTGATCAGCACGACCCGCCGGAGCATCGTCGCATCGCCCTTCTCGGAGATGTCCAGCGCGTGCAACAGCGCCGGGGGGATCTCGGTCCCGCTGCCCGCGGCGAGGCCGTCGACCCATCGCGACGCCGCGGCGATGGAACCGGGATCCGCGCGGAGCGGCGTTTCCGAGAACGCCTCGTTCGTGCTGTCGAACTTGATCAGCGTGAACGTGTCGTCCGGCCGGAGCCGTCCCAGGGCCTCGCCAAGCGCCGCCTTGGCCTGCTCGATCGACGGGCCCGCCATCGATCCGGAGACGTCCACGACGAAGACGGTCTGCGTGGGAAATCCTCGCGCGCCGGGGAGGTCGACCGCGGGGGGGACGAGCATCGCCATCGCATAAGCGCCGTGTTCCCCCTGCTCGACGAGCGCGCCGAGCACCGGCGCCGCCGAGGCGCGCGGACGCCACCGGAGGACGAAATCGCGGTCGAGCGGGGTCGCTCCTCGAGCGAGACGAACCTCGGTGCGTCCTTGGGAAGCGGCCGCGAGGACGGCGTGGGAGGGCGACGTGACCTCGTCGAGGGGAACCCCTGCGTCGATCACCGCGTGAATCTTGGCATCGGCGGTTGTGTCCTCCGGAGCGGCCTCGCGCGCGCTCGGTTCCCCCGGAAGCGGGGCCGGGGAGTACCGCGGCGTGATAGTAAGCGGCAGGACGGTCTCGAACGCGCCGTCGCTCCAGTCCGCCTCGTCGAGCAGCGAGAGATGCACGATCACGTCCGCCCGCGGCGGGATGTTCGCGACACCCGTCCGGAACAGGTTCGGCCGATGTTGCTCGACGACCGCCGCCGCCCTTCCCGCGATCCTCGCGCTCTCGAAGGCGCGGCGCGCCTCCTCGCGCTCGCGAATCTCACCGTGGAACGTCCGTTCGCCGATACGAAGCGACATCGCGTCGACCGCGGCACCCTCGGGAATCGGGAACGCGTACTCGCCGTCGAGCGGCCGGTCGAGCGGATTCCGGAAGCGCTGCTCGATGTCGGTGCGGACCATCACGCCGGAGACACGGATCGCAGCACTCATCCCGGCGAGCGGAAACGGCACCTCCTGTCCCGCGACGTGCGCCACAAGCACCCCGGTTCCCGGATCCGCTCCGTCGTCCGACGGAGGCGCGGCTGCCCCGGCCGCGCGGGCCGGGGCAACCGCCAGGATCAGAGCCAGGACCGACTCACCCAGACTCCGACGCCCGCGCATCGCCTCACTCCTGCCCGGCCACGACGACCCCGCCCGTGTCCTTGGGGACGAGCGGGCCGAGCCGCGCGAGCGACTTGAGACCGTTTCTGGTATCGCCGGCATCGACGGCAGCCTGATACTCGACGAGCGCGTCGTGGAGCCGACCGGTCCGCTCGTACGCGACGCCGAGGTTGTTGCGGACGTAGGCGACGTGCGGGATCGCGGCCTTGGCGGCCTCGAGCGGCGCGATCGCATCGGCAGGCCGCCCGCGCTGGATGAGCAGGAGGCCGAGCGTGTTCGCGACGTAGCCGTTGGCCGGATCGAGCTCCCGGCCCTTGACGAGCGAGGACTCCGCCTCGTCGGCCCGGCCCAGGGCCAGGAGCGCGCGCCCTTCCTGGTGATAGCCGTCTGCGGAGTTGGGGTCGATCGCGAGCGCCTTCTGCGCGGCGTCGACCGCCCCTGCCGGATCCTTCATGTCCATCCGCACGCGAGCGAGGTTGATCCAGGTCTTGGGGCGGGTCTGGTCGAGCGCGAGGCTGCGCTCGAACGACTCGGCCGCACCGTCGAGGTCTCCGCTCCTCGCCCGGGCTAGCCCGAGCAGGTAGTGCGCGTAAGGATCGTCGGCCCGGCCGGCCGCGGCGACCTTGAGCTGCTCCGCCGCCTGCCGCACGTCGCCGTTCTCGAACGCCGCGACGCCGGCGATCCAGGCCGCGCGGGCGGTCTTGGAGTCGACCTCCTGGGCGAGGCCGGGAAGGTCCGCGGCGACCGGCGACGGGGCTGCCTGCATCGAGGCGGGAACCGCGACGCCGTGCTCGCGGAGCCCACGGCCGCCGTCCGACTGCGTGACGTTGCTGCCGCCACCGGCGCACGCGGCGAGGATCGCCGACGAGGCCACGAACGTGAGAACCATCCTGTCGGGAAGCGCGCATCTCATGACCGGCCACCTTTCCGCCCGGGGAAGCTCCTTGCGGGAGGTCCGGGTTCAACGGGCAGGTCAGCGCGAGAAGCGTGCCGGGCGCTCCGCTCGCGAAAGCGCGCGGCTTCTTCGGATTCCCGGCCCCGTCCGGGGCGGGGAAAGGAGAGCGTGTCCGGCCGCCCACGAGATGTGGGCGGTTCCGCACGTCAGGCGGGTTGCCCCCGGCGCTTCCAGGCGGCGAGGACGATCGGCAGGACGGAGACGGCGACGATCCCGAGGACGACCAGCGAGAAGTGCTCGCGGACCGCGGGGACGTTCCCGAACGCGTACCCGGCGCCGAGGCCGGCCAGCACCCAGCTGACGCCGCCGATCACGTTGTAAGCGAAGAACCGCGGGTAAGCCATCGTCCCGATCCCCGCGACGAACGGGGCGAACGTGCGGATGATCGGCACGAAGCGGGCGATCACGATCGTCTTCCCGCCGTGCCGCTCGTAGAACGCGTGTGCCTCCAGCAGATGCTTCCGGTTGAGCAGCCGCGATTCGGTGGCGAACGCGCGCGGGCCGATGAAGCGGCCGACCGTGTAATTGACCGAGTCCCCGGCCACCGCGGCGACGGAGAGCAGGATCAGCAGCAGCCAAGGATCGAGCCCGCCCGTCGCGGACAGCGCGCCGCACGCGAACAGCAGCGAGTCGCCGGGAAGGATCGGCGTGACCACGACGCCGGTCTCGAGGAAGATGATCGCGAACAGCACCGCGTAAATCGTCCGGCCGTACTCCGCGACCATGGCGGCGAGGTGCCGGTCGAGATGCAGGAACAGGTCGAGGGCTTGCTGGAGCATGGGCGGGGGCCGGAGGATAGCTCAATCGTCCGCGGGGCGCTCGATGCCCAGCGCCTTGAGCTTCTTGTAGAGGTGGCTGCGCTCGAGCCCGAGCTCCTCCGCGGTCTGGGTCATCTTCCACTTGTTGCGCGTCAAGGCGGTGAGCACGGCGGCGCGCTCGAACCGCTCCACCTGCGACGCGAGATCGGAGGGGGTGGCGCCGGCCTCCCCGGGTGGTTCGGGTGCCACCTGCGAGCCGGCCGCGAGAAACGAGAGGTCGGCGGCTTCCACCGTGTCCCCGGACACGAGGATCGCCACCCGCTCCATCGCGTTCCGCAACTCGCGAATGTTTCCGGGCCAGCGGTGGCGCGTGAGACGTGCGAGCCCGTCGGGCGCGATCGACTTGACCCGCACGCGATTCCGGCGGCAGGCGTGCTCCAAGAAGTGGCGCGCGAGCTGCGGGACATCCTCGATGCGCTCCCGCAGCGTCGGGACCGTGATCGGGACGACGAGCAAGCGGTAGTAGAGGTCGCGCCGGAACCTCCCGGCCTCGGTCTCGGCCGCGAGGTCGCGGTTGGTCGCCGCGACGATCCGGACGTCGACGCGCTCGACCCCCTGCCCGCCGATCCGCTCGACCTCGCCTGTCTCGAGCGCGCGGAGAAGCTTCGGCTGCAAGGCCAGCGGGATTTCCCCGACCTCGTCCAGGAATAGCGTGCCGCCGTCGGCCTGCTGGAATTTCCCGCGGCGCGCTTCGTGCGCTCCCGTGAACGCCCCGCGCAGGTGCCCGAACAGCTCGCTCTCGAACAGGGACTCGGGAATCGCGGCGCAATTGACCGTGACGAGCGGCTTCTTGTCCCGGCTGCTCGCGGCATGCACGGCCCGCGCCGCGATCTCCTTGCCCGTGCCGTTCTCCCCGAGAAGGAGAACCGGGGCCTCGCTCCGCGCAACCCGCGCGATCGCCTCCCGCAGCGCCGTCGTCGCCGCGGCGGTCCCCAGGATTCCGCTCGCGACACCGGCGTCGGCCGCGAGTCGGGAGTTCTCCTCGGCCAGGCGGTGGCGGTCGAGCGCGTTGCCGACCGCGAGGAGGATCCTCTCCATCGAGGGCGGTTTCTCGACGAAGTCGTAGGCGCCGAGCTTGACCGCGCGCACCGCCCGCTCGATCGTCCCGTGGGCGGTGAGGACGATCACGGGGATCGTCGACCCCCGCGCGCGCAGATCCTCGAGCATCGCGAACCCGTCCATCTCGGGCATCTGCACGTCGAGGAGGACGGCGTCGACGTCCCCGTCCTCGATGACCGACAGTGCGTCGCGGCCGTTCGCGGCCTCGCTCGTCCGGTATCCCTCGAGGCGGAGGCCGCGGGCGAGGGTCGCGCGGATGTTCTTTTCGTCGTCGACGATCAAGATGGTCGGCATGGGGCGATCGGTCTCCGGTGCGAATCTTAAGCGGTAGGCGGCCCTCCGGCCGGAAGCGAGATCTCCACGCGCGCGCCGCCCGAGGCTCCACGATCCGCGCGGATCGACCCGCCGTGATCGGCGGCGATGCGGTAGGCGATCGCCAGGCCGAGCCCGGTGCCCCCTGCCTCGCCGCGCGTCGTGAAATACGGCTCGAAGACCCGGCGGCGCGCCTCGGGCGTGAACCCGGGACCGCTGTCCTCGACCGCGATCTCGACGATGCCGCGGCGGTCCCGCGACTCGCGCACCTCGAGGCGCAGCGCGCGGCTCGCGCATCCTTCCATCGCGTCGAGCGCGTTCTGGATCACGTTCTTCACCGCGCGCCCCACCTGCTCGGCGTCCCAGACCACCGTCGTCGGGGCCTCCCGGTCGATCACCGTCACGGCGACCCGGCTCGAGTCGATCCGCGCCGCGTAGAGAGCCAGGGCGGAGGCCACGATCGCGCGCGGGTCGCACGGAGCCGCGATCGGCCGGGGGAGGCGAGCGAAGCGTGCGAACTCGTCGACCAGGCGGCGGAGCACCGCGACCTCCTCGAGTATCGTCGCCGTTTCCTCGGCCAGCGCGCGGTCGAGCTCCCCGGGGGCGCGCTCGCGGACGCGTCTGAGGTTCTCGACCGCGAGCTGGATCGGCGACAGGGGATTCTTGATCTCGTGCGCGAGCCTTCGGGCGATCTCCTCCCACGCCGCCACGCGCTCGGCAGCGGCGCGTTGCCGCTCGCTCGCCGCGAGACCGTCGAGCATCCGCTCGAACGCGAGGGTGAGCCGCAAGATCTCGTCGCGCTCCGGCAGGAGCGTCAGCGGCCCGGCGTGCCGCGCCGAGATCTCGTCGGCGCGATCGGTCAGCGCCCGCAACGGACGGACGATGCGCGCGGACAGGTAGAGCCCCACCGCCAGCGCCAGGAGGAGCGCCATCGGCGCGGTCCCCACGAAGGCCTTCAGGAGATCGGCGCGTACCTCGCCGGCGGTCGAGGCCGGAACCCCGACGCACAGGATCGCGCCCCCGGAGACCGCGACCTCCGCGCGCGACGGCCCGCAATCCGACGGGTCGTGGGAGATACGCGCGTGCTGCGCGGTCACGGCTTCCACGAGGGCGAGAAATTCCGGGCCGAGATCCCGCTCGGCGTGAAGGAGGAGCGTCTCGCCGACGACCCCGATCCGCCGGTCCTCGACCAGGGAGACGGCGCCGGAGCCGCGCTCGTAGACCGCGAGGACGCCACCGGCCTCCCCGGAGATCGAGACCCGATCGAGCCCGTATCGCTCGGCGAGCCTCCGCGCGACCGGGACCGCGAGCGATTCCGGACCGCGCAGCACTGCGGGGAGTCCGTCGCGATCGGCCGCGAGGTCGTCGGCGGCATGCGTCGCTCCGCCGGTCAGGAGGGCTCGCTCACGCTCCAGGAGTACTTCGGCCTGCCTCCGTGCGGCCGCGATGCGCGCCGTCGTCTCGTCGTCCGCGCGACGCTTCGCCGACAGCAGCGGAACCACGAGCACGACGGCCATGGGAACCAGCGCCGCGAGGACGAGAGCCAC
>DATKHQ010000085.1:0-1551 GCA_035510175.1 Candidatus Sulfotelmatobacter sp.
CGCGTGCGCTCGCTCGCCAAGATCGAGAGAATCGAGGCGCCGAGCAAGGCGAGGAAGGTTCGTTTCGGATTCCCGCCCGCCCCGCGCTCGGGAGACGTGGTCGTGCGCCTGGAAGGGGTCTCGCACGCCTACGGGGAGGTCGCCGTCTACGATGCGCTCGACCTGCTGCTCCGCCGGGGCGACCGGGTCGCGCTCGTGGGGCCGAACGGAGCGGGAAAGTCGACGCTCCTGAAGCTGCTCTCGGGCCGTCTGGTCCCGAGCGCGGGCCACGTCGGGATCGGCCACAACGTCCATCTGCAGCACTTCGCGCAGCACCAGCTCGAAGCGCTCGACCCGGCCGCCACTGTCCTCGGCACGCTCGAGGAGATCGCCGATCCCGAGGTGCGGCCGCGCTTGCGGACGCTGCTCGGAAGCTTCCTGTTCTCCGGGGACGACGTCGACAAGAAGGTCGCCGTGCTCTCCGGCGGGGAGAAGGCGCGCCTGGCCCTCGCCCGGATGCTCCTGCGTCCCGCGAACCTGCTCTTGCTCGACGAGCCGACGAACCACCTCGACCTGGCCAGCCGCGAGGTGCTCGAGGACGCGCTCGACGAGTACGACGGCACGCTCGTCTTCATCTCGCACGATCGCTACTTCATCAACCGGGTCGCGACCGCGATCGCGGAGGTCGGGCGGGGGAAAGCCGTGATCCATCCCGGGGACTACGACTCGTACCTCGAACGGCACGGGACGGGCGCCTCCGAGGCGGGAGAGGCGGCGGAGGACACCGCGAGCGCCGACGAGGGCGGCGGCCGCGACCCGAAGAGGAGCGTGAAGCGCGCGGAGGCGGAGGAGCGGAACCGCCGCTACCGGGAGCGAAGAGCGTTCGAGGACAGGATCGGTCCGGTCGAGGCGGAGATCGAGCAGATCGAAGCGCGCGTGCGCGAGATCGAGGCGCTCCAGCTCGACCCGTCCGTCTACCGCGACCCCGCCAAGGCCAAGGATCTCGGTCGAGAAAAGGCGGAGGCGACCACGCGATTGGGCGCTCTTTACGAGCAGTGGATTTCGCTTTCGCAACACGCTCCGGAATCAGGCAAGAAACCGACTTGACGCGCCCTATGGCGGTGCGTACATCCTCAATTGACCACACGCCGCTCGCGAGGCGGACCGTTCCGACATCCGTGCCTATCCAAGGGGGAGGAATCAGCCATGATGCACCGTCCACGTCTCCGCGGACCCGCGTGCACCCTCGTCGCGGCCGCCGCGATCGTCACGACCTCGCTCACCGGCGCGCGGGCGATCGAGCCCAAGGGAGATCTGAACGTCGAGCTGCGACTCGTCGAGCTCGTTCCGGCGCAGGCGGCGGGGTCGGCTCCGAGGGCGATCGCGCGGATCGAGGCGGTCGTCGACGCGTTCGCCGCGACGCACGATCTCGACCTCACGGTCGAGCGTCCGGACGGAGCGCCCTGGACGATCCAGGGGCGCCCCGTCACGTTGCGGCCCTCCTGGACCTCGCCCGCGGGCGAACCGGTGTCGCCCGGCGCTCTCGGGGTGGCCGTTCCCCCGCGCGGGACG
>DATKHQ010000086.1:0-8119 GCA_035510175.1 Candidatus Sulfotelmatobacter sp.
ACCTTCCCGGCGCGAAGCGCCTGGCCCAGCGCATCCGCCCCTTCGGTCTCGACGGCCCACACGCGCGTGCGAGGTGCCGACGCATGCACGGCGACGGAGATCCCGGTGAACAGTCCTCCCCCGCCGACGCTGACGAACACGTCCGTGACCGCCGGGAGGTCCTCCACGATCTCGAGGCCGATCGTCCCGGCGCCGGCCATCTGCGCCGGGCGGTCGAACGGATGGAGGAGGGTCCACCCCTCGCGCGCGTATTGCTCGGCGCGGGCGAACACTTCCGGAAACGACGGCGCGAGATCGACCGTGGCCCCGTACCCTCGCGTCGCCTCGATCGAAGCTTTCGGCGAGGTTGCGAGCATGCAGACGATCGCGGGGATCCCGAGCTCGCGCGCCGCGAGCGCCAGGCCCTGCGCAAAGTTTCCCCCGCTTACCCCGACGACCCCGCGCGCGCGGGCAGCCGCAGGCAGCTCGAGGATCTGGGCGAACGCCCCGCGCGGCTTGAACGAGCCCGACCGCTGGAACAGCTCGAGCTTGAGGTATACGTTCGTGCCGAGATCGCGCGAGAGGGTCGCGCTCCGCTCGAGCGCCGTGCGCTTCACACGCCCGGCGATGCGCGATCGTGCGGTGCGGACGTCGTCGATCGTGATCATGGCGGGATCGGCGAGACGCGTGGGACGTCCCCGCTACGCGTGCTCCGCGACGCGGAACGAGGCGCGAAGGCGCTCGATCCCCTCGTCGACCGCCTCGACCACGTCCCGCAGGAAGTCGGTCCGCGACGACGAGAAGACGCCGTTGGTCGTCCAGGTCGCCACCCCGCCGCGGCGATCGGAGTCGCGCACGAGGACCGCGTTCTCGCAGACCTGCAGGCTCATCAGCCAGGCGATCTCGCCGCTCGCGGAGCGCTCGGCGCCGATCTGGATGTAGAGCACGGCGGACTGCGGGTCGACGCCGATCGCGGCGAGCGGCACGACCGGGATCTGCGCCTCGATGAGGAGGCGCTCGGCCAGCGCCTGGAGCATCGTCCGGTTCAGCCCCGTCTCGACCGAGACGGTGTCGAGATCCTCGATGACGACCGCGAGGCCGGTGAGACCGTCGAGCAGGTTGTCGTCGTCCTTGGGGCCTCGCCCATCCTTCGGCCTGAACTCCAGGAGCTTGCCCATCGCGGTGCCTCCTTGGGCTGCGAGTCTAGACCCGTTCGTCCCGGAGCGAAAGCGCCGCGTTCAGTCGATGCGCTTCTCGTAGAAGCGGCTGAGCGGGTCGTCCTTGTACTCGCCGAACGGCCTGATCCGCCGGAAGCCCGCCCCTTCGTAGAGGGCGATCGCCGCCTTCTGGTGGATCCCCGTCTCGAGGCGAAGCAGGCCCACGCCGTGGCCGCGCGTGAACGCCTCGAGGTGCTCCAGCATCCGCTTGGCGAGCCCCGTGCCGCGATGGTCAGGGCGGACGTACATCCGCTTCAGCTCCCCGTACTCCCGTCCGAAGAGCTGCACGCCGCCGCACCCCGCCGGCTCGCCGTCCCTGCGGACCACGAAGAACGCCACCGACTGGCGGATCAACTTGTCGACGCTGTACCCGTGGCGGCTCTCGCTCGGGTACAGGGCCGCCAACGTCCCCTCCAGCTCCTCGATGAGAGCGCGCGCATCGTCGGAGTCCGGACGCTCCGTCGTGATCTCGATCGGCATCGCGCGCCAGGATAACGCGTTCAGTCGCCTTCGCTCGGGAAGATCCCGACAGGTTTCCCGGTCGCGCACGCGATGCGGAGAACCTCGTGCGCGCCGACGCCGTAACGGCCGTCGGTCACGGCGTAGTCCCCGTGCCCCTCGCTCGAGCGCAGGAGCCGGATCTGCGTCCCCGTCTTCGGATCGACGAGCGGGTTCCGGCAAGCCATGTCGGGCGACGGCTCGAGCGTCACCCCGCTCTTGATGTCGAGGACCAGGAAATGATCGGGCGCGTCGACCGGGGCGCGGCCCGGACTTGCCGTCGCGCTCGGCCCATGTGCCGGGGCGCATGCGGCCAGCAGGACGCACACGAGGGCGAGGAACGCCTTGTTCATCGGCCCATGCCCCTCATGTCCGCGATGCGCGCCTTCACGAGCTTCTTCACGAGTGTGGCCGGGAGCGGCTGATCGGCCGGAAACCGGATCGTGCCCTTGCTGACCGAGTACTTCTTCAGGTCGCCGGCGTGCGCCTCGATCGCCCACGAGCCGGGATACAGCGAACAGTGGCTCTTCGCCGCGCCGAAGCACGCCAAGAATTTCCCGTCGAGCCGGAACGCGGGGAGCTGGTACGAGATGCACTCCTCCGC
This sequence comes from Candidatus Sulfotelmatobacter sp., assembly GCA_035510175.1. Lineage (GTDB taxonomy): Bacteria > Acidobacteriota > Polarisedimenticolia > Polarisedimenticolales > DASRJG01 > DASRJG01. The sequence continues at coordinate 2,299 of DATKHQ010000086.1, forward strand.
CTGCGGCGCCGCGGCCTTGATCGCCTGGCGCAGCTTGCTCAGCGCCGCGCGCTGGTCCGCGGGGACCGCCTTCAGGTACGCGTCCGTGGACTTCGGTGTGCCCTTCATCATCTCGTCCTCCTCGGCTCTCGCCCTCGCGCGGCGCGCCAAACGAACACGCCCATCAGCGCGACCACGAGAATCATCCACCAGTGACGGCGAAGGAAGTCCACTCAGAAGATCCCCCACATCTCGTACCGGTACCCCTTCCCCTTGAGCGAAGTCGGAAGCGACGGGTCCGCGATCCTGCGGAGCGCGTCGGCCACCGCCTCGCGCGCTCTCCCGTCCCAGTTCTCGTTCTCCTCGTCGGGCACGAAGGTCAGGGCGGTCTCGAGCGCGGGGACCGCGTCCGCCGCCACCCGGCCGAGATTCCCGAGCGCGACCGCGGCGGCACCGCGCGGCACCCAGAACTTGTTCGCATCGAGGAGCACCGCAACGAGCGGTGCCGTCGCCGCTCGGTCTCCCAGCTTGGCGAGCGCCAGCGCGGCCGCGACGCACAGAGTGTTCGGATCGGCGAGCGATTCGATCAGCGCCGGCAGCGCCTCCGCCGCCCGGAGCGCGCCAAGGGCTTTCGCCGCGTCCGCTCGTGGATCCCTGAGGTCCGGCATCTGAGGGCGCACCCCCTGACGCAGCGCGCGCATCAGCGCGGGAATCGCCGGCTTGGCCGCCTCCCCCATCCGCCCGAGCGCTATGGCGGCGCCGCACCGGATGCCGACGCTCCGATCGCCCAGGGCTTCGGTCAACGCCGGGACCGCGGCCGTTCCGGCGGCCACCAGTCCTTCGAGCGCCCCGGCGCGCGCCTCGCCCTCCGGGTCGTCGAGCGCGCGGAGGAGCCCGGCGGCGTCATCGGGTCGCCGGCTCATTGAGCCCCCGTGCGGCTCCCGAAATCGAACCAGAACTCGATCGAGGTCACACCCGGACTCCTCGACGGACCGTCACGGCGGAGCCCTCCGCCACGAACGCCGAAACCGGGGCCGCCGTCAGGTGCGCCGCGAGCGCCGGCCCGTAGAGCGCCGAGGCGTCGCCGTCGAACCGTGGATCGGTCGCCGTCCACACGCGCCAGCGCGGATGCTCCACTCTGTACTCGCTCGTGCCGCCGTCTCGCCGTCGAGTGTACCCCCAGTAGTGCTCCGTGATGAACTCTTCGGGGGAGCCCTCCGGGGGAATCGCCGCGGGCCCGCCGAACGCGGCCGAGAGGCCCTGCCACCGCCCTCCCAGGCGCCACTCGTAGCGGGCCCGGCCGCGCGATGCGGCCGCGCCATCGGGAGCTTCGACGTCGTGCCGCATCGGCATCGCGACGTACGGCTCGTCGTAGACCGCGCGGGCGGCCCAGGCGATCGCGCGCCGCGGCACGATCTCCTTCACGAAGACGACGCCGCGCCGCCACCCCTCCTCGGCCTTGCGGCGGACGTAGAAGCGGAGGTTGACCTCCTCGAAGTCGACGTGCCCCGGCACCGCCACGCCGAGCACGCGCGTGCCCAGGAAACGAAACCCCACGAGGCTGACGAGCGTCTGCCCGTCCCACCCGTCGAGCTCCGCCCCCGCGGGAACGAGGGGGGCGACGACCCGGGGGTCGACGGCGAAGTTGAGCATGACGAGATCGCGCCAGGAGGCCGTCAGGAACGCGGGTGCCGCGCTCACGGCGAGTTCGGGGAGTTCCCGGCGACGACGGCGCCGTGCTCCACGAGCAGCGCGCGCAGGATCGACCTGTGGCAGCGGGACTCGTCCGCGCAGTAGCACCCGACGGAAAAGCTCGACGTCCGCGACAGCGCGGCGAGCACCGCGATCAGGCGCACGCGCTCCGGTGCCGCCATCTCGCGGCGATAGGCCTTCACGAACGAGGACCACTCCCGCTCGTTCGCCGCACCCCGCGCGCGCTTGACCGCCGCCGCGCTCGGGGCCAGCTCCGGCAGCCAGACGTCGTACCAGTTTTCCGACGCGTGGCGGGATTTCGGGACGCCACGCGGGGGATGGCGGACGGTGCCGATGCGCAGTCCCTCGCCCCGCCCCCGCGGCGTGCCGAGCCGAACGACGTGCACCGGCATGGCGCCTCCTTCCCGGCGTGGCCGCCGATCATCGGCGTTCACTGTAGCGCGCGGCGAAGACGAGAGACACCCCCGCGAGGATCGCGGCCGCGGAGAGGACGAAGCGCGGGCCCAGCCGCTCGTGCAAGAGAATCGCGGCGCCGGCCGCGGCGATGACGGGGACGGAGAGCTGCGCGACCGCGGCCTGCGTCACCGTCAGGCGCGCGACCGCGCGGTACCAGATCGCGTATCCGAGGCCGGAGGTGAGGCCGCCCGAGATCAGCGCGAGACCGACACCTTTCGCCGTCGCAGCGGCGGAGGCGTGCGCCACCGCGGCGAGCACGAGCGCCAGCGGAACGCTCCACAGAAAGCTCCGCGCGTTCGCGGCGACCGGGTCGAGCGTCTTCCGCCCGGCGAGCGAGTAGGCCCCCCACGCCACACCGGCGACCGCCATCAGCGCGACGCCCGGCGGATCGGGGCGGCTCGCGGCGGGAACCGTGAGCGCCGCGAGGCCGAAGACCGCGAGCGCCAGCCCCAGCCATGCGATCGTGCCCGGGCGCTCGCCTCGGGCGATCCCGTACCCGATCATCGTGAGCTGGACGACGCCGAACAGCACGAGCGCGCCGACCGCGGCGCCGATCCGCAGGTAGGCGAACGAGAAGGGCGCGGCGTAGGCGAACAGCGCCGCGGCGCCGAGCAGCGCGCGTCCGCCGGCCGGCCGGAACGACCCCGCGCGGGCGCGCACGACGACGGCGAGGACCGCCGCGCCCGCGGCGAGCCGCACGAGCGTGAAGCTCGCGGCGTCGATCTCGTGGGCGCCGAGAGCTTCCCGGGTGAGGAGCGAGTTCGAGGCGAACGCGACCAGCGCGATAAGCGTCAGCGTCAGGGTCCGGATCGACGGCTCGACGCGCGTCCCCTTTACTTCTTCGCCCACGACCAGCCAACGATCCGCCAGCCGTTCGCGGCCTTCAGCAAGCCGAGCGTGAAGACGGATCTTATCCGGAAGCGCCGGTTCCCGAGAACGAGGGAGCCGATCATGGCGCCGCCGGCGCGAAGCTCTGGTTCAGGTACGTCGGCGCGGACGGGCGGGTCACGACGATGAACCCGAACGTCGTGGCCTTGTGGCACGCGTTGCACGCCTTGGTCAGCGCGTCGAATGCCGTCGTGAACTCCGCGACGTCGCGGTGGTCGATGGCGGAGCGCAGCTGCTTCACCGGCGCGTCGGTCATCGGCCCGATCACGTCGGCGATCGCGACCGGCGAGTCCTTGTGCGTCGGGTGGTACGTCTTCGCGTCCTGGAACCCTTCCTCGAGCTCGTCGACCTCGTACGCGGCGAGCGGCCAGTTCCCGGACTGTCCCGCGAACCAGAGCTTCGAATGGCGCATCTGATTGAGACCCATGATCTCGCCGAGGCCCGGGACGTAGGACGGCGACGAGTCGTGCGCGGTACAGCCGACAGTGACGACGAGCGCCAGGAAGGCGGCCGTCGCGGCGTTCCTCAGTGCCATTGCGGTCCTCGACGGCGCAGAATCGGCTCCCATTGCCGGCGCCATTCCCCGTAGGACGTGGGACCGTGCATCAGCTCCGATTGCTCGGGCGAGAAGGCCAGCGAGATCGTCTCCCTCGTCGGGGCGACGCCGCGTCCGTCCTGCATGGAGCGCTCGATAGTGCCCGTGATCGCCCGATCCTTCATCCGCCCCTTGAACGCGAAGAGGTCGCGCGAGGGCACGAGGTCCTTCCCACCGGGGACGGTCGTCATGCCAGTCGTCAACTTGGCCGTGAACGTGAGGACGCCGTTTCTCGCATCGACCGAGAGATCTTCGAGCATCCCGATCGGCGAATCTCCGGCGAGACCCTCCGCGACGGACAGGAATCCGATCATGCAATCACCGGCGCGCCACATCATGACTGTGTATCCGTACGCATGCTCCTCCGTGGTTCGCATGTCGGAGAACGCTCCGATCGGGGAGATCGGCACCCCGTCGCCGATCGATCCCGAAGCGCAGCGGTCGGCTGGGGCCGCGCCGGCGGCGGAGCTCAAGCCGACAGCCAAGTATGCGACCGTCAGGATTCTCACAGCGCGGCGACCCATTGCCTCACGATCCCCCGGAGCGCCTTCGACTTGCCTTTGGCCCATCACCTGACCTCCCGCTCCATGAACCGGGCGCCGGCAACCGGATTCGGCCGGTACGGGGCGATCTCCCGAAACCCCAGCCGCCCGTACAGTTGTTGAGCCTGCGTCATGCCGGGCAGCGTGTCCAGAAGGATCCGCTCGTACCCTGCATCGTCCGCCCAGGCCACGATCCGCTCCACGAGCGCGCGCCCGCATCCGGCTCCGCGGAAGGCGTCGCGCACGAACAGGCGCTTCATCTCGCAGGTCGCATCGCTCCACCGATGCGCGGCCACGCAGCCGGCGACCTCACCGGCCACGCGCGCGACGAGAAGGATCCCGCCCGGTGGAACGTAGTCCCCCGGGAGGCTCTCCACCTCACGATCGAAGTCCTGAAACGACAGATCGACGCCGACCCACGCCGCATACTCCCGGAACAGCCGGGCCACCTCCGGCATGTCCGCGGCGGTCGCGGGAGCGATCTCGGTCATGCCGGCTGCTCAGTCCTTCGAAACCTCGATCTTGCGGATCGTTTGCCTTCCGGGGAGCACCCACCCGGTCCCGGCCATGTGCGTCCCGCTCACCTTGAGGCAGTAGGCGGCCTGCACGCTCGGCGAGCTGAACTCGGCCAGCCAGCAGCCCTCGCGGGAGTCGAACCGCATGTCCAGCTCGCCCATCGTCTGCCGCTCGCCGTTGACGATCTTGTCCGCGGTCCAGCGCACGGCGCCCGGCTTGTTACCGGGCGAGAACGTGTACACGACGGTCTCGTCGCGGCATGCGGGGGCCACCGTGCGGTCGGTGCAGATCGAGGTGCCGCGCCAGGTCCCGAGGATCTCCGCGGCGGGATGACCGGCGGGCGGCGCGGCGGCGACTGTCGCTCCACCGGCGAGGATCGCGGCGGCGAGCACCGTGTGCAGCGCGGCGATCATCGCGAGCACTCCATGACGTAGTTCTCGAGCCTCTCGCCCTGACGCTCGACGACCTGTCGCCGCAGCACGCGGAACCCCATGCGCTCGAAGAACGGGCGCGCCGTGAGGCTCACCTCGGCGTGCAGCCGGCGCAGGCGGCGGCCCGCGGCCCAGCTGAACATCCGGGCCATCAGCTCGCGGCCGACGCCCGTGCGCTGGGCGTCGGAGTCGACGTAGAGGAGGTCGACGACGCCGCGCTCGTCGATGCGGCCGAACCCGACAACGCGACCGTCGCGGAGGCAGACGAACGCGCCACCGCCAGTCAGGCGAGCGGACCAAGCGGGGGGATCCGCCGATTCGGGGGCCCACGCCTCGAGCTGGTCGGGATCATAGTCTCGCGAGGCGATCTCGTGGACCGATCGCCGGAACACGGCGACGACCGCCCCGAGATCGCGCGCGGCGTAGTCGCGTACCACCGGCCCCTCCGCCCCACCTCGTCCCGTCGGCCCGCAGTGAGTGGCCTGAGCCAGTAGTACGCCGCGGGCGGCCGTGTCGTCGACTCGTTCGTGTGACAATTCCGACCCGGCGCGCCTAGGTCGCGCCGTGAAGGCGCCGGTGCCGGCCCCAGCTCAACCAGAAGAGCGCGCCGACGAGGAGGAGGGGCCCTCCGATGATGCCGATCCAGCTCGCGTGCTCCCGCGCCCAGATCGCGTACACGACGGCGAGCCCCGTGAACACCG
>DATKHQ010000087.1:0-2858 GCA_035510175.1 Candidatus Sulfotelmatobacter sp.
CCGTCGGGCCACCCGTGCTCGAGCATGTGGACGGCGCGGGTGACGTGCGCCTCGAAACGGCGGTTGCGCCGTCCCTCCACGACGTGAACCCCGCGCTCGACGAGCACACGCCCGATCTCCGGGCCGGCCGGAGCCCTCTCCGCCGGGACCCGCCGGAGGAGCTCGTCGAGGCGCTGCCGCACTTCGCCGAGGGCCCGCGCCGGAAGCGAGTCCGGGATTCGGCCTCCCGGAGCCAGGCGCGAAAGGACGCCCTCGTCGGCGACCCTCGCCACGAGACGGTCCCATGCCGGTGAGCCCCTCCGCCTTCCCGGGGGCCGCGCGGCGCAGGCCGACGCCGCGCGCTGGATCGCCAGGAGATCCTCCAGCTCGGCAAGCCAACGTCGGATCGGGCCGGACGACGGGCGCATCGAGCTCGCTCCATCCGGCGCGGGGACCTCGATCCCGAATCGTCGCCATGCGGCGATGGCGCTCCGCAGCCGCCGCCGCGCGGACGCGCGAAGGGCCTCCGCGAGCGGTGCGTCGGTTCCGGTGTCGCGGGGAACGAGCACGTCCAGGGGTGAGCGCGGCATTCCAGAGGAACTGTAACAGCCGCGAGCGGTCAAGGGGACCAAGGGAGTCTTACCGTCCGCAATCCGCGTTGACGGAACCATCCCGCCGGGGTCAGGTACATCGGATGGAGCCCGGCGTCCGCCGGGCGGGAGCCGCCGATGCGCGTGACCGGATGGACGGTGAGCGGGCCCGGGATCCCGATGACCCTCGCCGACAGGGACGAGGCGATCGGCGCGGGCGACGCGCTGGTGCGCGTCGCCGGGTGCGGCGTTTGCCACACCGACCTCGGGTTCTACTACGACGGAGTCCCGACGCGGCACGGTTTCCCGCTCGTGCTCGGTCACGAGATCAGCGGCACCGTGGTGGCCGCGGGCGATTCGGCCACGGAGTGGATCGGGCGGCGCGTCGTCGTTCCGGCCGTGATTCCGTGCGGCCGGTGTGCCGCGTGCCGGGCGGGTCGAGGCGCCATCTGTCCCGACCAGGTCTTCCCCGGAAGCGACGTCGACGGCGGATTCGGATCGCATGTCCGCGTCCCGGCCGCGGGGCTGTGCGCGGTGCCCGACCTCGAGGATCCGGAGGTCAACCGCGCGGGGCTCTCTCTCGTCGATCTCGCGGTGATCGCCGACGCGGTGTCGACGCCGTACCAGGCGATCGTCAGGAGCGGGCTCGTCCCGGGAGACCTCGCGGTGTTCGTCGGGGTCGGTGGCGTCGGCGGGTTCGGAGTCCAGATCGCCTCCGCGCGGGGAGCCACCGTGATCGCGGTCGACGTCGACGACGCGCGCCTCTCCGCGGCGGCCGCACGCGGGGCGTCGCTGACCCTGCGCGGCGACACCCTCGCACCGAAGGAGCTCCGCTCGCGCGTGAAGGCATTGGCCGCCGAGCGACGGATCCCGACCTGGCGGCACCGGATCTTCGAGACCTCCGGAACACCCGCCGGTCAGACCGTGGCGTTCTCCCTGCTGGGGAAGGGCGGCTACCTCTCCGTCGTCGGCTTCACGCCGAGCAAGGTCGAGGTCCACCTCTCGGCGGTCATGGCGTTCGACGCCACCGTGCAGGGCAACTGGGCGTGTCTTCCCGAGAACTACCCGGCCGTCGTCGGGCTCGCGCTGTCGGGAGCGATCTCCCTCGCGCCGTACGTCGAGCACCGGCCGTTGGGCGCCATCAACGAGACGTTCGCCGAGCTGCACGCGAAGGGGTCGTCCCGGCGCGTGATCCTCGTCCCGGAGCGCTGACCATGGAGCACAAGAGCCACGACCTGGACCTGCCCGCCGAGCACCCCGGAGTCCTCTACGAGACGGTTCCCCTCGTCGACCCCGGCGGCCACGCGGCTCCCGGGCTGCACGCCGTCCGCATCACGCTCGACAATCCCGCCCAGCTCAACTCCTACACGACCGAGATGGTGAAGGGCGTGATTGCCGGGATGAGGCGCGCCTCGCACGACCGTGCCGCGGTGGCGGTCGTGTTCACGGGCTCGGGAACGCGGGCCTTCTGCACGGGCGGCAACACGGCCGAGTACGCGACCTACTACGCGGGCCGTCCCGAGGAGTATCGCCAGTACATGCGCCTGTTCAACGACATGGTCACCGCGATCCTGCACTGCGACAAGCCGGTGGTGAACCGGGTGAACGGCATGCGGATCGGCGGCGGCCAGGAGATCGGAATGGCGTGCGACTTCACGGTCGCGCAAGACCTCGCCCTGTTCGGGCAGGCGGGGCCGAAGCACGGCTCCGCCCCGGACGGCGGGAGCACCGACTTTCTCCCGCTGTTCGTCGGGATCGAGGCGGCGATGGAGAGCTGCACGCTCTGCCGCCCCTGGAGCGCGCACAAGGCCTACCGGCTCGGCCTCGTCACGCGCCTCGTGCCGGCGCTCAAGGTCGACGGCGCGTTCGCGGCGAACCCGCTCGTCGTCGTGGACCGCTGGACCGACGAGTGGGGGCGGATCGTCCACGGAGAGGCCAAGGAGGGCGCCGAGCTGGCCGCAGCGAAGAGCCGGCTACTGTCCGGGACCGTCGACCTGTCTCTCCTCGACCGGGCCGTCGACGAGCTGGTGTGGTCGCTCGCGACCACGATGCCCGGCTGCCTGAGCAAGACGGTCGAGAGCGTTCGGAAGCACAAGCTCTCGCACTGGGATCGGAACCGGGAGACGAATCGCGCCTGGCTCGCCCTCAACATGATGACCGAGGGACGTGCGGGGTTCCGCGCCTTCCACGAGGGAGGGAAGGCGTGCCGCGAGCCCGACTTCCTGCTTCTGCGCCGGCGGCTCGCGGAAGGGCGCGTCTGGGACGAGAGCCTTCTCGAGGAGATCCTCG
>DATKHQ010000088.1:0-7532 GCA_035510175.1 Candidatus Sulfotelmatobacter sp.
GATCTACTCGGGCGGCCTCGGGATCCTCAGCGGCGACCACTGCAAGTCCGCGAGCGACCTCGGCATCCCGTTCGTGGGCATAGGGCTGGTCTATCGCCGGGGGTACTTCCGCCAGGGAGTCGACGCCGACGGCCACCAGCAGCATTTCTATCCCGACTACGACCTGAGGAAGCTCCCGCTCCTCCCGGTCGCCGGGCCCGGCGGGAAGCCGCTCCGGGTCTCCGTCGATCTCCCCGGCCGTGCGGTCGTGCTGCGGGTCTGGAAGGCGGCAGTCGGGCGAGTGCCGGTGCTGCTCCTCGACTCCGACGTCCGCGAGAACGACGCGGCCGACCGCCCCATCACGTCGATCCTCTACGTGCACGGGCGCGAGATGCGGCTCTGCCAGGAGCTCGTGCTGGGCGTGGGCGGAGCGAAGGCGCTCGAGGCGCTGTCGATCGAGCCGTCGGTCTGGCACATGAACGAGGGCCACTCGGCGCTGATCGCCTGGGAGCGGATCCGCAGGGGGATGGCGGCCGGGGCGGACTTCGAGACCGCCCGCGCGCGCGCGGCCAGGAACGCGGTGTTCACGACCCACACGCCGGTCCCCGCGGGCCACGAGATGTTCGACGGGGCGCTCGTGCGGACCTACGCGGACGCCTGGGCGAAGGCCGCGGGGCTCGACCCGGCGCCCTTCGAGGCGCTCGGCCACGCGGCCCCGGGGGATGCGAGCTTCAACATGACCGTGCTCGCGATCCGGACGTCGTCACTCGTCAACGGGGTCAGCAAGCTCCACAGCCGCGTGTCGGAGACGATGTGGAAGGACCTCTGGCCGCGGGAAGAGCCGGAGCGGGAGCACGTGATCGCGATCACCAACGGCGTGCACACGCCGACGTGGCTCGGCCCGGAGATGGGCGAGCTGCTCCGCCGGCGCCTCGGCGCGGAGTTCGCCACGAACCTCCTCGACCCCGGATTCGCCGACGCGGTGCTCGCGATCCCGGACGCCGAGATCTGGGAAGCCCACACCGCGCAGAAGAAGCGCCTCGTCACGCTCGTGCGGGAGCGCGTCCTCGAGCAGCTCGCGCGGCACGGCCGCTCCCCCGACGAGCTCCGGCGCGTTCACACGCTCCTCCGTCCCGACGCGCTCACCCTGGGCTTCGCGCGGCGGTTCGCGACGTACAAGAGGGCAGACCTCCTCTTCCGGGACGCCGCGCGTCTCCGCGGGATCCTCGGGTCCGCCGACCGGCCGGTCCAGGTCCTCTACGCGGGGAAGGCCCATCCCGCCGACCGGCCGGGCCAGACGGTCCTGCGCCAGATCTTCGAGGCGGCGATGAGCCCCGAGCTGTGGGGGCGGGTCGTGCTCCTCGAGAACTACGACATGCGGATCGCGCGCTTCCTCGTGCAGGGGGTGGACGTCTGGCTGAACACCCCGCGCCGGCCGATGGAGGCTTCGGGAACGTCGGGCATGAAGGCGGCGGCCAACGGCGGGCTGAACGTCAGCGTTCTCGACGGGTGGTGGGCGGAAGGATACGACGCGGCCCTGGGATGGGCGGTCGGCCGGCCGGATCACTACGACGATCCGCAGGCGCAGGATCGCGACGACGCGGAGTCGCTCTACCGCGCGCTCGAGAGCGAGGTGGTCCCGGCCTTCTACACGCTCGACGCACAGGGCCTGCCGGCCGGGTGGATCCTCCGGATGAAACGCTCGATCGCGCGGCTCGCCCCGCGCTTCTCCACCGAGCGCATGGTGCGCGACTACGCCGTGCGCGCCTACCTCCCCGCCTTGCGCTCGATCGACGAAACCATCGACGAGGAGCGGCTCTGGGCGCCGTGAACGTGGGGACATTCCTCTCTTGCTTGCGCGGCTCCCCGGATACCGCCGCGCTGCGAAAAAGAGGAATGTCCCCACGTTCGAGGAAGCACTAAAACAAGATGGCCCCCACGCGTTGCGCGGGGGCCGTCTTCGGGAGTGCTGGGACCTCCGGAGTCTAGTGCTTGTCGGTCCGGTGGGCGTTCTTGACCTGGCCCGGCGGGACCTTCGCCACCGGCGTGACCTGGACCGTCGCGCTCACCGAGACGTTCCCGTACGCGTCGATCGCGAAGACGCTGTACGAGTAGGTCGTGCCGTCGGTCAGGCCGGTGTGCGTGAAGTTGTCGGAGAGACCGGGGCTTCCGGTCCGGGCCAGGGCCCCGAACCCGTCCACCGGACTCACCGGGTACGCGCCGTCCGTCCGGAAGCGAATGACGGTCTGCGCGTAGTCCCCGCTCGAGGAGTTGACCCACGTCAGCGTGGCCTGGGTGTCTCCGGGGGTCCCGGTGAGCGCCGTGTCGGCCGCGGGTGCCGTCTGGTCGCCGACCGGCTGCTCGGTCGGAACGAACGCCGGGTCGTCGGTCACGATCACGCGGTCGACCCGTGCCTGCGGCTCGTCGCCGCCCAGCTCGAGGGAGTGGAGACCGGCCGTGAGGGTGTAGGTACGTCCCGCTACCCACTGCCAGGCCCCCGCTGCCGCCGGTTCGATCGGCTGCCGTGCCGCCGCGTCGATCGACTCGAACCACGCGCCCTGCGTCGAGCTGAGGGCGTACATGCGGACCCAGAGGGTCCAGCTTCCCGCGGACGGGATGTTGACGCCGAGCACGGCGGTCCCGGCGGGGCTGCTCGCGGTGCCGGGCGCCGTTCCGGACGGCGTGTCGAGGTAGGCGCTCGTGAAGGCGCCGGAGGCGCTGCCCACGTTGCGGACCGGGGCGGTGAGAGCACCCGCCTCGGCCTCGAACCGGATGTAGCTGTGCGTGGTCGACGAGGTCAGGAACGTCTGGGTCGGCGTCGAGGTCGCGGCGTTGCCCGAGCCGTCGGCGCTCCGGACGTAGTACTCGATCGTCGTGGACGGCGGCAGCCCCTGGACCAGGACGCTGTGGGCCGTCACGAGAGACGCGTTGATCGCGGTCTGCTGGTAGGCCGCGTCCCCCTGCCGTCTGTAGAAGACCTGGCTGTCGGCGACCTCGTTGGTCGTCCAGGTGATCGTCGCGCTGGTGGCGGTGATGCCGCCGGCGGTGACGGCGCTGATCGACGGCGGCGTCGTGTCGCCTACCGTCGAGAAGCCGGTGGTCTGGGTGAAGGTGGCCGACATGCCGTGGTTCGCGAGGTCGAGCACCCCGGAGGTGCCGCCCACCACCTGGATCTTGTAGGTCTTACCCGACGCGAGGCTCGCGGCCGTGGTGATCGTCGCCGTCTTCCCGTCCGCGGAGAGGGCCGGCGATCCGGCCGCCTGGCCGACCGCGGCCCCGGTCGAATCGAGCAGCTTGACGTTCGCCGCGGTGATCGACGAGGCGAGCATCGCCTCGCTGAACGTGACCGTCGGCTTGACGGTAGCCGCGATCCCGGAGGCGCCGTCGGTGGGATTCGTGGACTGCACGGTCGGCGGCACCGCGGCGACGACGGTGAAGATCCCGGTGCCCGTGCCGAAGACGCCGTCCGGATCGGTGATGTCCGCGTTGCCGGCCCCGGTCGCCGCCGAGTTCGAGATCGTGATGCTCGCCGTGACCTGCCCGCAACCGTTCACGGTGACGGAGTTGACCGTGATGCCGGTGTTGGCGAACGCGACCGCCGCTCCGCTCGGGAAGCTCGTGCCCGACAGCGTGACGGACAGGGTGCGTCCTTGCTCCGCGGAAGACGGGCTGGCCGAGGTGACGGTCGGGCGCGTCCAGCCGGTGATCTCGTTGGAGTAGCTGGTGCTCTGGTTCCCCGAGGTGTCGTAGGCCTTCACGCCGAAGTAGTAGGTCGTGCAATCGGTGAGTCCGCTGATGGTCGTCTGGGTCACGTTGCCGACGTCGACCGAGGAGGTGTACGTCCCGGGCGCGGTTCCGTAGTAGACCCGGTACCCCGCGAGGTCGGTTGCGCTGACCGGATCCCAGGCCAGCGAGACGGTTCCGGCCGAAGCGTGCCGGACGGCGGCGAAGAGGATTGCGAGAGCGAACAGCGGGACTCGTCTTGAAAGGTGCATGCGGCTCTAGCCTCCGTCGGCGACGTTCCCCCGGGCCGTCCGAGCGGCACTTAGCGATTACCATGCCAGGAGTGTCAATTTTGAATATTGTTTTATATTTGAGAAAATATTTAATATTACAATATTGAATATGTATGCATCAACGAATGCGGTCGCCCAAAGCTACAGATTCGATAGGCAGATCTTACAGAGTCCTGGGGAGCCGACCGGCGAAAAGGGTCGGGTCGGAGGCGGGCGCTCTAGTCCCAGAACCGCCAGACGCTCTTGCGCGACTCGTCGACGGTTTCGATCACGACGTCGTGAACCGGAAGGTCGGGGAGCGACGCGGCGACGGCTTGCCGGAACTCGACGGGGTCGGCGTCCGGCCCCGACGGGTTCATCGGGTTCGTCGCCATCGCGAGCACGCGGAGCGGGCGGACCGCCTGGATCCGGCCGCGTCCCTTTAGCCAAGCCTTGTAGTAGACCGGCGACACGTTGATGCGGGTCGCGTCGCGCACCACGAGCGTGCACCGCAGCGTCGAGCGGACGAGCGGGATCATGAACTCGTCGTTGAGGCCGAACGGAAGCACGACCGTGCTGATCGGCGCCCCCTCCGGCGTCTTGAGCGCGACGACCGGGTCCTCGAGGCCGGGAGGCATGACGCCGACCTGGCGTCCCCGCGCATCGAGCAGGGCCGTGGCGCCCTTGGACCCGGTCTCCTCCCAGGCGTGCCGGGCGCTTTCGTCGCACGGCGGCGCCGCGAGCGTCTCGACCAGATACCGCGCCGCCGCCGCCGAGCGCTCCGCCGTGGCGGAGTACCCGGCCCCGAGCACGAGAACGACTCCGTCCGTGACCCCCGGGGCCGCGAACGCGCGCCGGTCCCACCCGCCGTCGACCAGGACGAGGCCGCCGGAGAGCTCCGACAGCCGCGCGAGCGTCGCCTTCATCGCGTCGGTCTCGCCGGGCCCGTGGAGGTCGACCTGACCGGCCGACGTCGTCCGGCTGATCGACACCGGCCCGATCGCCGAGCTCCACGACGTCGGCTCCACCACCGCGAGCCCCGCGGCGCCCTCCGCGGGTGCCGGCGCCGAGGAGGCTATCCAGGCGCCTTCCGGGAGCTCGACGCGGGTCACCGGCTGCGTGTCGGCGCCCTCCTCCTGCTCGAGCGGGAGGCGCGGCGCGGAGGTGAGCGCCATCGGTCCACCCGCGCGGTGGATCTCCCGGACGAGCGAGGTCAGGACGGTCCGGGTGCCCGCCTGGGCGTGGAGCCCCAGGACCGCGACGCGCCGGCAGCCGGCCCTGGCGATGCGCTCCAGGAGCGTCGGACCGTCGGACGACTTGGACTTGCGCTCGAACATCAGATCACGCTCGTGCGAGAGCCCCATAGCCCGCATTGGAGGCGGCGACCGGATTTGAACCGGTGAATGACGGTTTTGCAGACCGTTGCCTTACCACTTGGCTACGCCGCCGTCGTCCGATTCGGAAGGAGATCGAGCTTCCACGCCGAAGGGAAGCGGAATATACCGGCGGTCGCCGGAGCGGTCAATCTTGACGGGCGGCGGAGGGCGGCGTACGGTTGCGGCGGTTCCGTTAGGGGTGCCCGGCGAGAGCCGGGCTGAGAGTAAACCCTCGAACCTGAACTGGGTCATACCAGCGTAGGGAAACGGGACGATCGATCGAAGCCCGCGTTCTTCCTTCCATCGTCCATTTCCCTTCGCCTTGCCGGTCGACGCGGTGGGAGGCGGATGTGACGTGGAAGCCGTTCGGGGCCGCCCTCGCGGTGGCGCTTGTTCTCGCATCGGGGGTCCGGGGGGCCGAGGACGCAGCCGCGCCCGCCGATAAGACCCCTGCGCCGTCTCCGTCGCCCTCCCCCTCGCCGGCCCCTCTGGCCACCACGCTCGAGGAGCGGGTCGTGGTGTCGGGCCAGGTCGCCAAGGAGCGCCAGGACCCGGCGAGCTTCACCGACCTCGACCGGGACGCGATCACCTGGTCGAACCAGGGGCAGGATCTCTCGGTCTTCCTCGGCGAGTCGATGAACGCGTACGCGTACAGCGACGCGGGCAACGGGTACGGCTACGGGTACCTCCGGATCCGCGGATTCGACCAGTCGCGCATCGCCGTCAACATCAACGGCGTGCCGCTCAACACGCCCGAGTCGCACCAGGTCTACACGATCGACCTCGGCGACTTCGCCGGGGGGCTCGACCGGATCCAGATCCAGCGCGGCCCGGGGACCTCGCTGTACGGGTCCCCCGCCGTCGGAGGCGTCGTCAATCTCGAGACGGCTCCGCTCGCCACGACCGCCGGCGGGCAGGTCGACGCGGCGTACGGGTCGTTCGGAACGTCGCGCTTCATGTTCCGGTACGGCGGCCCGGTCGGCACGACGCACTGGGCCTGGATGGTCCGCGCCGCCCACGTGCAGAGCGACGGGTACCGGATCCCGTCCTGGTCCCGGCAGACGTACCTGCACCTCGCCTTCGAACGGTTCGATCCCGGCTCGATCTGGCGGATCGAGATGTTCGGCGGTCCGGAGCGGACGCAGCTGTCGTACCTCGGCATCCCGTTCGAGGACCTGTCGGACTCGTACCTGCGCCGGCTGAACACCGCCCTCCAGCCGGGAGAGACCGACAACTTCGTGCAACCTCAGCTCCAGGTGATCAACTCGCGCCGGATCAAGGACGGGCTGTTCCTGGACAACACCTGGTACGCGATCCTCGGAAACGGGAGCTACCGCCAGTTCTCGGCGGTCCTCCCCTACGATCCGCTCGGCTCGCTCCCGCCGACGAGCCAGTACCCCGAGGCGACGATCGAGAACGCCTGGCTCGACCGCGCCCTGGCGAACCGGCAGGTCGGCTGGATCCCGCGCGTGACGTGGAATCACCCGGGAGGGCAGCTGATGGGTGGTCTCGAGCTGCTCTTCCATAGAGGCCGGCACCGCGGCGAGGTCACGCAGGGGGACGAGTGCACCGACGCCTCCTGCACCGGCACAACCCCGGTGGTCGGGCACCCCGCCCTCTACGACTTCACCAACGGGAAGGACACGACGAACCTGTTCGTCCGGGAAGCCCTGCGAGTCGCTCCGACCGCCACGCTGAACCTGGAGCTGCAGGCGAGCCGGCATCGCTTCACGATGCGCCAGGACGAGGTGCGGGGCATCTCCTGGGACGCGACCTACAAGTTCCTCACGCCGCGCGTCGGCGTGAACTGGAACGTCACCGACCGCTGGAACGTCTACGCCCAGGCCGTGAAGACCGAGAGCGAGCCTCCGTTCGAGAACGTGTGGAACCCGGAGGACCCCACCGACGACCCGGCGACGCATTTCGACCGGTACGATCCGGCCCTGAACCGGTGGTCCGATCCGACGGCACGGCCCGAGCGCCTGGTGAGCACCGAGGCGGGCGCCGGGTACCGCTACGGCGCCACGCACGCGAAGCTGAACCTGTACCGCATGGACTTCCGCGACGAGCTGGTGTTCGCCGGGCAGTTCGACACCGATCTGGGCTACCCGATCACCGGCAACGCCGCGCGCTCGGTGCACCAGGGCGCGGAGCTGGCCGGCGCGGCGTCGCGGCGGCTCTC
>DATKHQ010000089.1:0-3336 GCA_035510175.1 Candidatus Sulfotelmatobacter sp.
AGCTCGCGGAACTGGTACGACTGGAACCCGCTCGCGGTGTCCAGACGCTCGCGGAAGGCCGAGAACGACATCGGCGTCATCGTCTCGAGGATGTCGAGCTGGCCCACGAGCGTCTTCATGATCGTCCGCACGCGCTTCAAGGTGTGGATCGAGCCGTACAGGTCCCCCGCGGAGAAATCCTTGCGGATCTTGCCGATCTCGTGCAGGACCTCCTTGAACCACAGCTCGTAGACCTGGTGGATCACGATGAAGAGCATCTCGTCGTGCTCGGGCGGCGACGACCGGGGCTCCTGGAGGTCGAGAAGACGGTCGAGCTTCAGGTAACTCGCGTAGGTGAGTTCGGACATCGCTACCTCGTCAGGAGAAACGCCGCCATCGCGGCGGCGGCCGCGGCCGCCACGATCCCGCCGGCGGCGAGGAACACGGTGCGCCACTGCACCGCAGCCCGCCTCACGGCGTCGGCGTAGGGGACACGGCTGAACGAGACCATGTAGTAGAGGGGAACGAACCGTCCCGGAAAGAGGCGCGCCAGGGTCTTCTCGACCTTCTTTCCGAACAGGAACATCCGCGAGGCCGTCTTGTCGCGCATCTCGACGAAGTTGCCGATCGCGAGATCCGCGAGCGCGTCGGCATGCTCCTTCCGGCGCCCCTCGTACTCGATCAGCGCCCCTTCGAGGCTCGACCCGGGGCGCGCGAGGCACTCGTCGAGCACGATGCAGTCCTCGAACCCCGCGTTGGCGCCCTGGCCGTAGAACGGGACGACGGCGTGCGCCGCGTCGCCGAGGAGCACCGCGCGGTCCTTGTACCGCCACGGCGCGCAGCGCACGGTCACGAGCGATCCGACCGGGTTGAGGACGAAATCCTCCTCGAGCGTCGGCATCAGAGGCACCGCGTCGGGAAACACGCGCTCGAAGTAGGCGCGGACATCCTCCTTGGTCGTCAGCGCGGCGAACGAGTCCTTCCCCGTGAAGGGCCAGAAGCAGGTGCAGGTGAAGCTGCCGTCCACGTTCGGGAGCGCGATCATCATGAAGCTCGCCCGCGGCCAGATGTGCAGGGCGTTCCGCTCCATGCGGAAGCCCCCATTCTCGTCGGGGGGGATGGCCAGCTCCTTGTAGCCGTGCGGCAGGTACGACTGGCTGTACTCGAACCGGTCGGTCTTCTGCATCGCGAGACGGACCTCGGAGTACGCCCCGTCTCCGCCGATGACGAGGTCGGAGGAGACCTTCACGGGCCGCCCCGAAGCACCGGTCTCGAACGTGCAGGCGGCGTTCTCGAGATCGACGTCGACGCAACGGTGGTCGAAGACGACGCGCACGCCGGGGATCTCCTCGGCCGCCTCGACGAGCAACCGGTTCAAACCTGCGCGGGAGACGGAGTTGATGACGTGGTGCGCCTCGTGGCCGTACGGCTGGAAGGCGATCGTCCCGTCGAGGCCATGGAGCATCCGGCCGCGCATCGGCACCGCGACCTCGAGCACCGCCCGGTCGAGCTTCGCGCGCTCGAGCCCGGCGAGCCCCCGCGTGCTTATCGCGAGGTTGATGGACCTGCTGCGCCCCCCGGCGCCCTTCCGAGGATCGGGGCGCCGCTCGTAGATCTCGACCGACCACCCGGCGCGGCCGAGGAACACTCCCATCAGCGCGCCGCCCAGGCCCGCGCCGACGATCGTCACCTTGCGCCCGGGCGCCGCCATCGCCGCGTGCCTCAGCCCGCGAGCCCGGCCTGGCGGAGCACCTGGGCGAACCGCCAGACCTCGTGGAAGGTGTTGTAGAGCGGCGTCGGCGCGACGCGCACGACGTCGGGAGGCCGGTAGTCTCCGACCACGCCCGACGCCTCGAGCGCCGCGAGCGTCTCCTTCGGGCGGTCGAGGACCCGGAGCGAAAGCTGGCATCCGCGCCGCTCCGGATCGCGGGGCGTGATCACCGCGAAGCGCTTTCCCGGCGCCCGGTCGAGGAGCCACTCGAGGTACCCGGTGAGCACGATCGACTTCCGGCGGAGACCTTCCATTCCCGCCTCGTCGAAGATGTCGAGCGACGCCCGCAGCGGCGCCATCGCGAGGATCGGCGGGTTCGACAGCTGCCAGCCGTCGGCGCCCGCGCGCGCGACGAAATCGCGCTCGCGATCCATGCGGAACCGGGTCGCGGGATCGTTCCCCCACCACCCCGCCATGCGGGGACGGGCGACGTCCTCACCGTGCCGCGCGTGCACGAAGCACCCGGCCACGGCTCCCGGTCCCGCGTTCAGGTACTTGTAGGAGCACCACGCAGCGAAATCGACGTCCCATTCGTGGAGATCGAGAGGAACGTTCCCGGCGGCGTGCGCGAGATCCCACCCGGCGACACATCCCAGCTTTCGCGCCGCAGCGGTCAGGACCGGGATGTCGAGAAGCTCTCCCGTGTAGAACTGGACTCCCGGAAGCAGCACGAGCGCGATCTCGCGTCCGTGGGTCTCGAGCAGCGCGAGCAGGTCGTCGGTGCCGAGAAGGTCGGAGCCTGCGGCCGGCTTCGCGCGGATGAGCCCTTCCTCGGGGTCGTAGCCGTGGAGCCGGAGCTGCGACTGCGCGGCGTAGGTATCCGAGGGGAACGCCCCGTCCTCGATCAGGATCTTGTGCCGCTCGGGCGTCGGCCGGTAGAACGTCGCCATCATCAGGTGCAGGTTCACGGTGAGGCCGTTCATCATCACGACCTCCCCCGGCATGGCACCGACGAGTCGCGCTCCGGTCTCGCGGAACATCTCGTGATACGGAAACCAGGGGGCGCTCCCCTTGAAGTGCGCCTCGACGCCCAGCGCGGCCCAGTCGTCGAGCGTCGCCGTGACGAGGTCCCGCGCGCGCCTGGGCATGAGGCCGAGCGAGTTCCCGTTGAAGTAGATGACCGGGGACCCGGCGGGCCGCTCGGGGATCGCGAAGCGCGACCGGTACTTCTTGAGCGGGTCGCGCTCGTCCAGGCGCTTCGCGAACGCCTCGCTCTCCTCGAACAGCGGCATCATGGCGCGAAGCGCTCCCGCTCGACGGCCAGGAACTCGAGCGCGGTCCCGGACAGGAGCCTCTCCTTCGTCTTCGCGTCCAGCTCGGCGAGCGATTCGATCAGCGCCCCGGGGCTCGCCTCGCCGAGCGGGAACGGGTAGTCGGAGCCGAGGGCGATGCGCTCGGCGCCGATCAGCCGGATCAGGTAGCGCAGCGCCTCGGAATCGTGAACGAGGGAATCGACGTAGAAGCGGCCGAGATAGCGCCTCGGCGGAACCGCGTTGTCGACCGCGCAGAGGTCGGGGCGCGAGGCGAAGCCGTGCTCGATGCGGCCGACGGTTCCGGGGAACGAGCCTCCGCCGTGAGCGAAGGCG
>DATKHQ010000090.1:0-5749 GCA_035510175.1 Candidatus Sulfotelmatobacter sp.
ACCAACATCGACCGGGAGCACCTCGATCACTACCGCGATCTCGCGGAGATCGTGGACGCGTTCGCCCAGTTCCTCGCCCGCGTCCCCTTTTACGGCGTCGCGGTCGTCTGCCACGACGACCCGAACGTCCGCGCGGTTCTCGGGCGCGTCGACCGCAGGGTCGTGACCTACGGCCTGTCCACGGACGCCGACGTGTCCGCCTCCGACGTCGCGCTCGACGGATTCGGCAGCCGGTTCACGGTCCGCGTCCGCGCCGACCGGCTCGGCGCCGTCCGGCTCGGCGTCCCGGGCCGGCATTCGGTCTCGAACGCGCTCGCCGCGATCGCCGTCGGGCGCGAGCTCGACGTGCCGTTCGCCAAGATCGCCCGCGCGCTCGGCGCCTTCCGCGCCGTCGACCGGCGGTTCCAGCTCAAGGGGGAGGCGTTCGGCGCCACGGTGATCGACGACTACGGCCACCACCCGACCGAGATCCACGCGACGCTGCAGGCCGCGCGCGAGGGGTTCGGCGCGCGGACGATCGCCGTCTTCCAGCCCCACCGTTTCACGCGGACGGCGGCGCTTCTCGAGGAGTTCGGGAGCGCGTTTTCGCTCGCCGACCACGTCATCGTCACCGAGATCTACGCCGCGGGCGAGGCCCCTATCCCGGGCATCGACGGGGCGGCCGTCGCGGCCTCCCTCGCCCGGCACGGGCACCGCTCGTCCCTGCTCGAGCCCAACCTCGCGAAGGTCCCGGCCCGGCTCAAGGCGCTGGTGCGCCCCGGGGACCTCGTGGTCACGCTCGGCGCGGGCGACGTCTGGAAGGCCGGAGACGCGTTCCTGTCGCTCGCCGCCAGGGGGTCGCGCGCGGCGGCCTCGCGACGGAGGGCGGGATGATCCCCGAGGGCCGCCCCTATCTCGAGCCGGACCGCCGCTACTGGAGGCGGCGCGTGAACCGGCACGTCCGGAAGGCGCGGCGCACACGCACGCTCCTGCGCTTCGCCGGCATCATCCTCGCCAACCTCGCCGTGGCGGTCGTGCTCGTCGCCACGGCGATCTCCGTCGCCCGGCACTTTGCCTTCTCGAGCGAGCTGTCCGTCCGCGAGATCCTCGTCGACGGAACGCGGCACACGACCCCCGACGCGGTGCGGGCCGTCCTTCGGCCGTACGTCGGGCGGAACCTTCTCGACGTCTCCCTCGACGAGGTCGCCAAGTCCGCTTCGGGCGACCCGTGGGTCAAGGACGCGAGCGTGAAACGGATCCTCCCGGGCACGCTGCGAGTGACCGTGGGCGAGCGGACGCCCGCGGCGCTCGCCTTGATGCACGGTCTGGTTTACGTCGTGGACGACGGCGGCTACGTGATGGGCCCCGCCGGCGCCGGACTTTCCTTCGACCTTCCCCTGCTGACGGGTCTCGACCGCACCCAGGGACCGGCGCTCGCCGCCGCCCTCGGCCGCGGCGTGACCCTTCTCGCGCGGCTCCAGGCCGGGCACGCGGCGTGGACGGCGGGGGTATCCGAGCTCGACCTCTCCCGCGCCGACCGCGTGGTCGTCACCCGCACCGAAGGCGGCCCGCGCTTGCTGCTCGACCCCGAGCAGGTCGACCGGAACCTCGACGACTACCTCTCCCTCCGCCCGTTGATCGCGCGGAAGGTCGGCGGAGCCTCGACCGTCGACCTCCGCTGGAACCGGAAGATTTCCATCCTCCCCACCGGGGGCGCCCCCCCCACGGAGACCGACTAAAGCCATGCCCAAGAACGAACGCTACGTCGTGGGTCTCGACATCGGCACCACCAAGATCTCCTGCATCGTCGCGGAGATGCGCGAGAGCGGGTCGGTCGAGGTGGTGGGACTCGGGTCCGCCCCCTCCCGCGGCCTGCGCAAGGGGGTCGTCGTCAACCTGGACGCGACCGTGGACGCGGTAAAGACCTGCGTGGAGGAGGCCGAGCTCATGGCCGGCCTTGCCGTCGAGTCCGCCGCGGTCGGCATCGCGGGCGGCCACATCCGGTCGTTCAACAGCCGGGGGGTGGTCGCGATCGCGAGCAAGGAGCGGACCGTCTCGCGGGAGGACGTCCGCCGGGTGATGGACGCGGCCCGGGCCGTGTCGATCCCGCAGGACCGGGAGATCCTGCACGTTCTCCCGCAGGAGTTCGTCCTCGACGACCAGGGCGGGATCACGCAGCCGGTGGGGATGACGGGATCACGGCTCGAGGCCAACGTCCACATCGTCACGGCCGCGACGACTTCGATCCAGAACCTCGTGACCTGCGTGAACCGCGCGGGGATCGAGGTTCGCGACACGGTCCTCGAGCAGCTCGCCGCCGCCGAGTCGGTCCTCACCCACGACGAGAAGGAGCTCGGGGTGGCCCTGATCGATATCGGGGGCGGAACAACCGACTTGGCTATCTTCGAAAAGGGCTCGATCTGGCATACTGCTGTCCTCCCCGCCGGCGGGGACCATTTCACGAACGACCTGGCTGTCGGCCTTCGCACGCCGATCCCGGACGCCGAGCGTCTCAAGAAGAAGCACGGCTGCGCGCTCGCCACGCTCGTCGAGGGCGAGGAAGCAATCGAGGTGCCCTCGGTGGGAGGGCGCAAGCCGCGGGTTCTCTCGCGGCAGGTCTTGGCGGAGATCCTCCAGCCCCGGGCGGAGGAGATCTTCACGCTGATCCACGAGGAAGTCGTTCGTGCCGGATTCGAGAAGCTCTTGAACGCGGGGGTCGTCCTGACGGGAGGCGGCAGCCTGCTCCCGGGCATGACCGAAGTCGCGGAGCAGGTCTTCGACCTGCCCGTGCGGCTCGGCTCCCCGGCCGCGGTCGGCGGGCTCGCCGAGCCCGCGGCCGGGCCCCACTATGCGACGGCGGCCGGACTGGCGCTCTACTCGGCGCGCCACCGCGCCCCGGACGCCCGGTTCCCCGTGTCAACCGGCGTCCTGTTGAAGCTTGGCCACCGCGTCCGCACCTGGTTCGCGGAAATGTTCTGAAGATCCGGGATCGACCTGAGGAGAGACTGATGATCACGATGGATGATGGGAAGGGGCGGAAGAACCAGGGCGTCAAGGTGCGGATCGAGGACGTCACGACCCCGTCGGCACGGATCCGTGTCATCGGCGTGGGCGGGGGCGGCGGCAACGCGGTCAATCGCATGATCGCGGCGAGCGTCGCGGGAGTCGAGTTCCTGGCGGCGAACACCGACTGCCAGGCCTTGAAGAACAACCGCGCCCCGCTGAAGCTGCAGCTCGGCATGAAGCTGACCAAGGGCCTCGGGGCGGGAGCCAACCCCGAGGTCGGCAAGAGCGCCGCGGTCGAGGACAAGGAGATGATCCTCCAGTCGCTCGAGGGGGCGGACATGGTCTTCGTCACCTCCGGCCTGGGCGGAGGCACGGGGACGGGGGCGGCGCCGATCATCGCGCAGATCGCGCGGGAGGCGGGGGCGCTCGTGGTCGCCGTCGTGACCAAGCCCTTCTCCTTCGAGGGGCGCCGGCGGCGGATGGCCGCGGAGGAGGGGCTCGCCTCGCTGCGCCAGGTCGTCGACACGGTCATCACGATCCCGAACGACAAGCTGCTCCACACGGTCGAGAAGGGAACGCCCCTCGCCGAGGCGTTCCTGATGGCCGACGACATCCTCCGCCAGGCGGTGCAGGGGATCTCGGACCTCATCACCGTCCCCGGGGAGATCAACCTCGACTTCGCGGACGTCAAGACGATCATGTCCGGGATGGGCATGGCGCTGATGGGCACCGGCATCGCCGAGGGAGAGCACCGGGCGGTCGACGCCGCCCAGCGGGCCATCTCCTCGCCGCTCCTCGAGGACACGTCGATCCACGGAGCCCGGGGGGTCCTGATCAACATCACCGGCGGGGAGGACATGACCCTCCACGAGGTCTCCGAGGCCGCCAACATCATCCAGGAGGCCTCCGACCCCGACGCGAACATCATCTTCGGGACGGTCATCGACCGCGGCATGCAGGGCCGGGTCAAGGTGACCGTGATCGCCACCGGATTCGGCCGCGACGACATCCGGGCAGGGGCCACCGTGACCGGTTCGTACCGGGGTGCCGAGCGAATTCCGGTCCCGGATCCGATGGACGAGGTGGTCCCCGGACGTCCGACACGGGGTTTTCTCCGGAGGGGTGGACGGGGCGCCGAAGCGGAAATTGATCCCTCCGACCAGGGGTTCGCGCCGAATTTCAGTAAACTAAAGGATGATCTGGACGTGCCGGCGTTCCTGCGCAAGCAGATGGACTGAGCGCGGCGGAGGACCGGCCGCGCGCCCGCCGGCGTCCCGATCGCGTTCGATGGGGCGAACGGCGTGACGACAGACAAGAAGACCCGGATCCTCGTCGTCGACGACGACGCCGACACAGCCCGGCTGGTCCGCGACTGGTATCGCGAGAAGCCGGTCGAGGTGATCGAGGCGTCGGGGGGCGACGAGGGGATCCGTCGCGCGCAGTCCGACGATCCCGACGTGATCCTGATGGACCTGATGATGCCCGGCACGAACGGGTTCGAGGCGTCGCGCCGCCTCAAGGCGGACCCCAAGACCCGCTCGATCCCTCTCGTCCTCCTCTCCGCTCAGCGCGACGCGCGCACGAAGGCGGAGGGGTTCGACGAGGCCGGGATCGATGACTACATCGTCAAACCGTTCGAGTTCGAGGAGCTCGACGCGCGCATCCGGGCGATGCTGCGCAAGGGCGTTGTCCTCGAGGAGCTGCACGAGCTCGCCACCGTCGACGAGCTGACGCGCCTCGCCAACCGCCGCGTGTTCACGCGGCGGCTCCACGAGGAATGGATCCGCACCGCGCGCTACCCCGCGCCGCTGTCCCTCGTCATGCTCGACCTGGACGACTTCAAGCGGGTCAACGACACCCACGGCCACCCCGCCGGGGATCGGGTCCTGAGGGAATTCGCCCTCCTGGTCGCGGGAGGGGCGCGCGCCACCGACCTCGCGGCGCGGTATGGCGGGGAGGAGTTCGCGCTGATCCTCCCGCACACCGACCGGGAGCTCGCGTTCCGCGTCGCCGAGCGCGTCCGCCGCGCCGTCGAAGAACAGCGATTCGTGGTCGATGCGACGCCGCTTCGGGTGACAGTGAGCGCCGGGGTCGCCACCGTGTCGAGCGCCGCCGACCTTGGCGGACCCTCGGACCTCGTGGCGATTGCCGACAAGGCGCTCTACGCGGCCAAGAAGACCGGCAAGAACCGCGTCGTCGTCTCGGATTCCCGTCAGGCCTGAGCGCCGGGCCGGCGCGGAACCCCCTCCCGGTGACATCCCTGTCACCGTCCGGGAACTGCCCTGTCACCGTCCCGGACGGTAGCTTGTCCGATCCGCATCCCCGGAGGACGGTGAGGCATGTCGATCGCCCTCGAGCACGTCACCAAGCGCTACGGCGACCACGCCGTCGTGCGGGACGTAACGCTGGAGATCGCCTCCGGCGAGCTGTGTGTGCTTCTGGGGCCGAGCGGAAGCGGTAAGAGCACGCTCCTCCGGATCGTCGCGGGGCTGACCGAGCCCGACTCGGGGAGGGTCCGCCTCGGCGGGAAGGACGTCACGCGCGTCTCGCCGCAGAAGCGCGAGATCGGGTTCGTTTTCCAGCACTACGCCCTCTTCCGGCACATGACCGTCGCCGAGAACGTCGAATTCGCGCTCAAGATCCGGCGCGCGGACAAGACGAGCCGTACGCGCCGCCGCGAGGAGCTGCTCGAGATGGTCGGCCTCGCGGGCTTGGGCGGGCGGCGCCCCTGGCAGCTCTCCGGGGGACAGCAGCAGCGCGTCGC
>DATKHQ010000091.1:0-2686 GCA_035510175.1 Candidatus Sulfotelmatobacter sp.
CTTCTATCCGGTCCGCCAGGGGATGTTCAAGCCGCTCCGCACCTGGCCACCGCAGCGGGACGAAACCGCCGAGGCGCAACGCTCCACCGCCGGCCCGGCGCGCCCAGGACGCCTCGGGCGGGCCTCGTCCGAGCATTACGACATGACCTTCGACAAGGGCACGATCTCGGACGAGGAGGCGAAGGTCATCCTCAAGGCGCGCGAGGCGGCGCTGCAGAAGGCGGTCGCGGGCTTGGGCCCGCTGCCGCAGGGGTTCCGGATCCAACTTGGCGTGTACGCGGACGAGACCGACAAGCGGCAGCACAGCGGGGTGGGCGATCCGACCCACGCGATGCCGTGGGAGCTGTCGATCGACATGGTGCGCCGCTACGCCCACTCCACGGCCCCGCACGAGGAGGCGCACGTCCTGGCGCGATCGCTGTACGGGCCCTGCTACGCGACCGCGCTGTGCGAGGGGCTCGCGGTCGCCGTCGAAGGGTCGTGGCACGGGAAGGCGCTCCCCGCGTACGCCGCGATGCTGCGTGCCGGCAAGAACCTTCCGCAGGCCGCGTCGCTTCTCGACGAGGAGACGCTTCGCGCGCTGCCGGACGACGTCGCCTTCGGTGCGTCCGGCGCCTTCGTGACATGGCTGCGCACGGCCTACGGGAACGAGGCGGCCGCGCGCGTCTACGCGCTCCCCTCGCCATCGCTCGCGTCGGTCGCGCGGACGCTCGGCCTCAAGGACGACGCGCTGGAGGCGGCCTGGCGCGGCTGGGCGGACGCGCAGGTCGGCAGCCACAAGTCCGACCTCGACTTCCAGGCCGCCGAGGCCGATGCGAAGGAGCGCATGAAGACCGGCGACTGGCCGGGGATGGCCGAAGCCCTGCGCCGTGCGCTCACGGTGAAGCCCGGCGACCCCCAGGTCACCTTCAACCTGGCCTCCGCGCAGATGCGCGCCGGAGACCTTGCCGGAGCGGCGACGACCTTGAAGGGGCTGCTCGCCTCCGACCTCAAGCCCGAGGAGGCACGCTTCCGCGTCTTCGGGCACTACCAGCTCGGGCGCGTCTACGACTTGCTCGGGCGCCGCGAAGAGGCGCTGCGCGAGTACGACGCGGTCCTCTCACTCCCCGACGACCACGGATCGCACTCGCTCGCGACCGAGCGGAAAACCACACCGGCGACCAAGGACGATCTCGACTAGCGTCTCGCCCGAACGGCGTCAGGCGGCCTCGCGGCCGCTCGGCAGGACGAGCGTGAACGTCGCCCCCTGCCCGGGATCCGACCGGTACCTCACGCTGCCGCCGTGCGCCTCGGCGATCATGCGCACTAGCGGCAGCCCGAGGCCGCTTCCCCCGTCCTTCGTCGTCACCCGGCTTTCGAAGATCCGGTCGGCGAGCTCGGGAGGAAGCCCCGGGCCGGTATCGGTGACGCTCAGGCGCACGAGCCCGTTCCCGGCGCTGGTCTGCAGCGCGACCCTCCCGCCGCGCGGCATCGCCTGGATCGCGTTGAGCACCAGGTTCAGCACCGCCTGCTGCAGACGGTCCGGCACGCCGTAGACCTCGGGCAGGTCGGTCTCACCGGAGAGCTCCATCTCTACGCCCGCGACCATCGCCTCGTGCGTGAGGAGCTGCATCACGCGCCGGCAGACGTCGCGCACGTCGACGGGCCCCGGTTGGGGCGCGGAGCGGAGCATCCCGAGGTAGTTGTTGAGCAGCTCGGTCAGTCGCCGGGTCTCCTCCTGGATCGTAGAGAGCGATTCCGCGACCGCGCGCTGGCTCGTCTCGGTCTGTGGGCGGCCCACGTACTGCTGCACCGCGCCGGCGGACAGTCCGATGGCATGGAGAGGGTTGCGAATCTCGTGCGCCAGGCTTCCCGCGAGGTGCGCGAGCACCGCGAAACGGCCGGCCTCGAGCAGGTGGGTCTCGACCTTCCGGAGGGTCGCGAGGTCGCGGAGGAGCACGAGCGTCCCCAGCGCCCCGGGGCGCGACTCGAACGGCACCTCGGCGATCTGCACGGGAAGCGGATCGGTGCCCTCGCGCGGGATGTCGACGATGCGCGCCTCGAGCGTCGAGCCCGCCGACCAGCCGATGGCGAGCTCCTTGTGCCGGTCGAGGGCCGCACGCAGGGCCTTCTCGTCCGCGCCTTCCGGGAGGCCGATGATGCGCAACGCCGCCTCGTTCCAGGCGACGGGCATGCCGCGATCGTCGATCGCGAGCATCCCCTCCTCGAGCGACTGCGAGAGGCTCGCGAGCAGCGCCTCGCGCTCCCGCGCCCGCTCGTCCATCGCCTCCATCCGCCCCCCCATCTCGTTGATCGCCGAGACCGCGGAGGCGATCTCTCCCCCCATGCCCATGCCGATGCCCATCCCGTCGACCTTGAGGCCGCCGCGAAATCCCCGCTTGCGGAAATCCGCCAGCGCGCGGTCGAGGCGCCGGACCGGAAGCGCGGTCAGCCCCGCGATGAGGAGGCCGCCGGCGATGCCGGCGAGGAGGAGGAAGACCAGCGCGTCCATCGAGTCGCTCGGCAGGACGCGCGGCGGCCGGAGCTGCGGGAGGCGGCCGACCAGCGGGGCGTCGGGAGCGTAGACCATCAGGAGCGAGCCCAGGCGGCGTGGCGGCGCCCCCTCCGCCGCCTTGTCGAAGATCGGGACCATGACCTCGGTCGTGGCGTCGCCGCCGGCGTGGGAGGTCGTCCGCCGCTCGATCTT
>DATKHQ010000092.1:0-3811 GCA_035510175.1 Candidatus Sulfotelmatobacter sp.
CGCTCGCGCGGCTGGGCGAGGCCCTCGAGCAGGCGGCACGCGAGTCCGGACTTCCGCCCGAACCCCGCCCGTTCAGGCCGCACGTGACCGTGGCCCGCGCGCGCGAGGGCGCCCGGCCGGCTCCGGTACCTGCCGGTGCGCCCGGGCCGCTCGCGCTTTTCGTCGCGACGCAGGTCACGCTGTTCCGGAGCGACCTGAAACCGGGCGGGCCCACGTACACCGCCGTCGGGGCCTACCCGCTGTCCGGGCGGGCCCCCGCGTGAGGGTGCGCCCGCGCGCGATCTTTGGCAGGATGCGCCCGACATGATCGACCTGCACACGCACATCCTCCCAGGAATCGACGACGGCGTGAAGACCGAGGACGACGCCGTGACCTTCGCGCGGGTCGCGGTCGCCGACGGTGTCACGACGATCGTCGCCACCCCGCATCACCGCGACGGCTTCTATCTGAATCCGCGGGAGGAGGTCCTCGCGGGCGTCTCGGCACTGGCGAAGCGTCTCGATGCCGAGGGGGTCCGCGTGAGGCTCCTGCCCGGCGCCGAGGTCCACGTCTGCGCCGATCTCGTCGAGCGAGTCCGCTCGGGGCACGCCACGACGCTCGCCGACAACGGGCGCACCGTCCTGTTCGAGCTGTCGATGAGCCAGTACCCGTTCGACCTCGAGAACCTCGTGTACCAGATGCGGCTCGCCGGCCTCCAGGTGCTCCTCGCCCACCCCGAGCGGATCCGGTACTTCCAGGACGACGTCGGCCGCTACGAATCGCTGGTGCGGCAGGGGGCCTACGGCCAGATCACCACCGGGAGCGTCCTCGGCGTCTTCGGCGAGGAGATCGAATCGTTCTCGGAGGATCTGGTCCGCAGGCGTCTCGTGCACGTGATCGCCTCCGACGCGCACAACGTGAGGGGCCGGCCACCGGTTCTCTCGGAGGCCGTGGAGCGCGTCGCGGAGTGGATCGGTCCCGCCGACGCGCGCCGCATGGTCGAGGACATCCCCGCGGCGTTCCTCGAAGGAAAAGACCCGGACGTCCCGCAGCCCTCCAACCCGCATCCGAAGCGCTCCGGCTGGCGGCGGCTGTTCTCCCGGCGCTAGCGCCGTGCGTTGACGATGGCGTCGAGGTTGTCGCGGGCCGGCGCGAAGCGAGGGTTGATCGCGAGCGCGCGCCGCCACGCGGCGAGCGCTTCGTCCCGCTTGCCCTGCGACATCAGCGCGAGCCCCAGGTCGTTCATGGCGGAGACCATCATCGGGTTGATCTGCAGCGCGCGTCGCAGCGCGGCCTCGGCTCCGGGCCCGTCGGTCGCGATCAGGCGCGCCCGGCCGATCTGCGCCTGGGCGCGCGCGTCGCTCATCACGTCGGGTCGCTCCGCCAGGCGCGCGAGGCGGGTCAGCCCGCTCTTCGAGCCGAGCAGGGTGAGCGCCTGGGCCGCTTCGACGGCGGCCCACACGTCGGAATCGTCCGCGGCGCGCGAGAGACGCTCGAGATCGGGGGCGTCCGCCATGTGCCCGAGCGCCCGGGCGGCGGCGCGCCGGATCGACGGGTTGGGATCGTCGAGCGCGCCGCGCACCGCATCCCGCAGGGCCTGCGTCGAGGGCGCCTTCTCGGTCTGTCCGAGCCGCGTGATCGTCGCGTAGCGGACGATCCACGACGCACCCGCAGTGTCGCGCGCGACCGACGCGAGCGTTTCCGCGGCCTCGTATTTTCCTGCGAGCGCCCCCTCCATCGCGTCGCCCAGGGCCTCGCGCGCGCGCGCCGCGGGACCTGGAGCTCTCTTCTTCCATGCGGCGGAAACCGCGGCGGCATTCTTTCCACCCGCGTGGCAGGCGACGCAAGCGTCCGCGATCTGTCCCGGGGCGGCTACCGGAGGCGAGAGCGTGTGATCGCGCGCCGGAGAGCGGCCCGGTCCCCTCAGAACCGCGGGCATGTGGCAATCGAGACAGCGGCCCCCGGGCGTTCCGGGCGGATGCATGGTGTGCGACGCGCCCGCCCGCACGATCGGACTGTGGCACGCGGCGCAGACCGAGTCACCGCCGTCGGCCGCGCCGAGCGCCGGTGCCAACGCTCCAGAATGCGGATCGTGGCACCCGGCGCACGTCAGACCGCCGCGGCGCACGCAACTTGTCTGCGCGAGCGCGGCCGCTTCCTGCTGGTAGGTCGCCGGGCGCAGGTTCGCGAAGATCGGATCGTGGAACTCGAAGTTGGCCGGAAGCGTCAGCGCCGGATCGGCGGCAACCTCCATCGGCTCCCCGTACCGATGCGCGGGCGTGGCGCCGAACGGGGAGGGGAGGACCTCGCGCAGCGCGTGGCACCCGGCGCAGGTATCGACCGACATCGCGGCCGGCGTGCCGCGCGGCAGACGAATCAACGCCTTCGAGGGGCGCTTCGCCGCGGCGGCCGCCGCGTGCGCACCGCCCGGACCGTGGCACGCCTCGCACCCGACGCCGGGCTCGGCCCATCGCGAGGCGGGCACCGGCACACCGTCCGCGAGGACGGGGGAGGACTCGAGAACCTGCCCCGTCGCGTGGCATCCGTAGCAGGCGAGATCGGCGTTGCGCCCCGCACGCGTCCAGAAATCGATGACGTCCGGCGGGGGCCCCACCCCACCCGCAAGCTCCCGCAACGGCTCGAACGGCTGCCCGGCGTCGAGGTCGAGCGAGACGGGAAAGACCTGCGTCCTCCCGTCGTCGAGCTTGACGAAGAGGTCCTCGCGGCGCCGTCCGCCGACGAGAAACGCGATGCGGCCCCCCTGCGTCTTGCCGTCGGCCGACGGCCCGGAGACCGTCCCATCGGCCCCAACTTGGAAGGGAGCTGGAAGCGGCCGTCCCGCCAGCCGGGTTCGCTCCGCGGCCGACCAGGGACGGAGCGTCGTCTTGTGCCGACTTTCTTGCCACGCCGTGTACTCCGCGAGGTGGCAATCCCGACACGCCTCGGACCCGACGAAACGTCCCGACGCGGAGGCGACGGCGACCGGCACCGGGCGGCCGTCTTTTGACGGTTCCGGACCTGAGCACCCCGTGGCCATCGCTACCGCCAGTACGGCGGCGGCTCCCGCAATCACCCTTCGTGAACGCAATCTGGATTTCGAAGAAGACCCGTGCATGGGGCACGAACTATACGCGCAGCCCCTGGGGGACGCTGCCGTCCGCGGCCCCGCAACGGGCTTTTCCGGGCCCGTTTTCGACCATGGCAACAACCCGGCCAAATTACGGATCTTGAATGGCAGAAGGCTTGCAGTTAGGGTGTTCCCGGCACCAGGCAGTACGGACGACCGCTTGGGCCGGGGCCTCCAGGGTGGGGTTCGGGAGACGACGATGCAGCTTCTGCTCCTGGTCGGATCGATCGTCTTGAGCGTGGGCGCGGCTCTGGGGACTGCCTCGCTCTTCCTCTCCCTCCTGCTTCGGCTGATGTCGAAACTGCGCTAACGGCGCACCCGCCTGGTAGGTTTTACATGGTCGTCCGCGCGGAGGCGTGGCACACTGGACGCCTCCCCTCTGGGGCACCCTTTGATGAGCGACCGCATGCTCGTCGTCGACGACGAACCGGCTCCGCGCGAGAGTCTCCGCCGCATTCTCGAAGCGTGGGGTTATTCCGTCGAGACGGCCGGCTCGCCGGCGGAAGCGCTGGCGAGAATTGAAAAGGAGCGGCCGAGCGCCGTATTCACGGACCTGGTGATGCCTGGGGTCGTCGGCCTCGAGTTCGTCCGCCGGCTCCTCGACGACTACTCGCTCCCAGTCGTCGTTTTTTCAGGCCGTGGGGAGATCAAGACGGCCGTCGAGGCGATCCAGATCGGGGCCCTGGACTTCCTGGTCAAGCCGG
>DATKHQ010000093.1:0-3737 GCA_035510175.1 Candidatus Sulfotelmatobacter sp.
CGAAGTTGCTCCGACCGTCGTCCAGGCCGAGGCGGAACTTGACCGTCAGCGGGATCGAGAGGACCCGCCTGACGGAGCGGACGATCTCCCGCGCGAGGTCGAGGTCGCCCATCAGGGCGCACCCCGCGCAGCCCTTGAGGATCTTGTTCGCGGGGCATCCCATGTTGATGTCGCAGGCGTCCGCTCCGACCTCCTCGACGACGCGCGCCGCCTCCGCCATGTGCTCCGGATCCGAGCCGTAGATCTGGATCGAGAGCGGGCGCTCCTCCTCGGCGTAGCGCATCAGCGCGCGCGCCTTGCGGTTCCCCCGCACGAGCGCCTCGGACGAGATGAACTCCATCGTGACCATTCCGACGCCGCCGATCCGTCGCAGGACGAGGCGGAACTGGCGGTCGGTGATGCCCGCCATGGGGGCGAGCACGAGCGGCGGGTCGATCGCGAGATCTCCGATGCGGAGCATCGCGCTACCGCCCCTCGAAGACCGGCGGCCGCTTCTCGGCGAAGGCGCGCAGCGCCTCCTCGCGGTCGCGGGTTCCGAGCACGCCCTGATAGCACTGCCACTCGAGGAGAAGCCCCTCGTCGAGGGCCAGGTCCGCTCCCCCCTCGATCGCCCGCTTCGCGAGCCGCACCGCGACGGGCCCGTTCGCGGCGATGACGCGGGCCAGCTCGAGCGCCGCGCCGTCGAGGTCGCCGGGGGGGACCACGCGGTCCGCGATCCCGTCCGCCTCCGCCGCCCGCGCGCCGAACAGCGCCGCGGTGAAGATCCACTTCTTGGCGCGGGCGATCCCCGCGATCCGCGGCAGGCGCTGCGTCCCCCCCGCCCCGGGCAGGATGGCGAGCGCCGTCTCGCGGAGGCCGATCGACGCGTCCTCGGCGAGGATGCGCAGGTCGCACGAGAGCGCCAGCTCGCAACCCCCTCCCGCCGCGGTCCCCCGCACGGCGGCGATCGTCGGGAAGGGAAGCTCGGCGAGCGAGCGGCACGCGGCGGCGATGCGCGGCACGAACGCCGTGACCTCGTCGAGCGTCATCGACGCCCGCTCCTTGAGATCCGCACCGGCGCAGAAATGCTTCCCGCCGGAGCGGACGACCAGGCACCGCGCCTCCGCGTCGGAGGCGAGCATCGCCGCGGCGGCGATCAGCTGCTCGACGAGCTCGCGCCCGAGCGCGTTGACCGGAGGCTTGTCGATGGTCAGCACCCGCACGCCGGGCTCCGCGGGAGCGATCGAGACGGAAGGCGCCGTGGTCACAGCTCGCCTCCGGGCCGCCGCGCTCCCGCCGTCCCGACGGAAGGCGGGTCGTAGTCGTCCGGCACCTCGACCGTCATCCGCAGCATCGCCATCCCGTGGGTCTTGCCCTGCGCGTCGGTCTTCAGCGATGCCGACCCGCCTCCCCCGAGCGAGTCGTGCAGGATGAAGTTCAGACCCAGCAGGTTCGGAAGGTCGTACCGCTCGACGGGCCCGCGCACGATCTCGCCGAAGTGCGCCTTGACCCGCTCGGGCGTCAGCCAGGCCGAGAGGATCCGGTACGCGCGCGCGTCGTAGGCGATCACGCCGACATTCGAGCCGTCCCCCTTGTCTCCCGAGCGGGCGTGCGCGATCGCGTAGAGCGGAAGGGTCTTCATCGGACCTCCTCGACCACGACGGACGGGGAGACGAGGCGCTTGGGGATCAGAGTCGGCCAGTAGCCGAGCACCTCGGTCGCCTTCGGCCGTCCCCCGGCGAATCCCGTGACGCCGGGGGGTCCCGTGGTCACGAGCGGGGCGAGCTCCTTGCCGAACCGGTCGACCTTCTCGCGGCTGGCGTCCTTCACTCCGACTCTCAGGACGATCTCGCCGGGGGCCGCGGAGGCGCGCGTGAGCGGGCCGTGACAGGCGTCGACGCCGACCATCTCGGTCAGCGTCTGCTCGTAGACCATTCCCGCTCGCTCCAGGCGTCCCCAGATCGCATTCGCGCAGACGCGTGCCTTCTCGGCGGCGTCCGGGCCCGAGACGGTCAGCTGCCCGACCGCCTTCCATCCCTCGAGGTAGGAGATCGAGACCTTGTAGGTGTCGGTCGCAGGGCCTCCGCGGATCCCGCGCACGCGCACCCGGTCAGGTCCCTCCTGCTCCAGCCGGATCGAGGTGAAGTCCGCGACGCAGTCGGGCGTGATGTACCGGTTCGGATCTCCCATCTCGTAGACGAGCTGCTCACCGACGGTGTCGACGGTGACGAGACCTCCGGTCCCCTCGTGCTTGGTGACGACGAACGTGCCGTCGCGCTCGACCTCCACGATCGGGTAGCCGAGGCGGTCCCAGCCAGTCACTTCCCACCAGCGGGAGAAATTCCCCCCGGTGCACTGCGCGCCGCACTCGACGATGTGCCCCGCGATCGTTCCCGCCGCCAGGAGATCCCACGCGTCGGCACCCCAGCCGTACTCCGCGATCAGCGGCGCCAGCACGAGCCCCGGGTCGGTCGAGCGCCCGCTGACGACGATGTGCGCGCGCTGGCGCAGGGCCTCGGCCCCGGGGAACGACGAGATGTAGACGTTCGCCGACAGGACGCGCTCCCGCACCACGGAGAACGGGCGACCGTCATCGAGGCTCGCGAACGGGACGCCCGAGGCCGTCAGCTCGTCCAGACGGTCCAGGATGTCGTCCCCTGTGACGGTCCCGATCCGCAGTCCCGTCGCCCCCTGCTCGCGCGCCACCTCGACCAGCGCCTTGCGGCAGGCATCGGCGTTGACGCCGCCCGCGTTGGCGACGACCCGGATGCCCTTTGCCCGGAGCGTCGGAAGGATGCGCCGTATGAGATCGACGAAATCGGTCGCGTACCCCATGCGCGGATCGCGACGTCGCTGCTTCTGCAGGATCGACATCGTGACCTCGGCGAGGTAGTCGAGCGTCAGATAATCGAGCGGCCCGTCTTCGACCAGTCGAATCGGCGCATCGACGGAGTCTCCCCAGAACCCCTGGCCGTTCGCGATCCTGAGCGCGCGCCGGGTGCCGTCCACGGAAACCCCCGTCAATTCAATAGGAAAGGTCTATTATATACCGCGCTTTCGCGGATCGAGGCTGGCGCGGGGGGAAAGGGCCCGTGCTAGTTCGCCGACGGCCTAGCGGCGGCGGCGAGGAGGATCTGCGTCGTCCGCACCAGCTCGTCGATCTCGAACGGCTTGTGGACGATCGCCGCGACCCCGCGCTTCTTCGCCTCCGCCTCGTCGAGGCTGTTTCCCCACCCGGTGACGAGCGCCACGGGGATCGCTGGGCGCGTCTCGCGGATCCTCTCCGCGACCTCCCAGCCCGACATGTCCGGCATGCCGAGATCGGTGAAGACGAGGTCGTAGCTGCCGCCGTCCATCTTCTCCATCGCCTCGCGCCCGGATCCGACCGTCTCCACCGCATGGCCGGCGGACTCGAGGATGTCGCGGACGACGTCCGCGACCGCGGACTCGTCGTCGACGACGAGGATCTTCCCGGGCTTGATGCGGTCCGGAAGGGAGGCGCCGTCGCCCCCCGCCGGGCGCAATCGCAGCTCCGGGCAGGCCGGAAGGTCGACCGCGAACGTCGTTCCGCGCCCCACGGCCGTGTCGACGGTGATCTTGCCGTCGTGCCGGGTGACGATGCCGTAGACGACCGAGAGTCCCAGACCCGTGCCGCGGGCCCCCTTGGTGGTGAAGAACGGGTCGAAGAGCTTGGCGCGGATCTCCTCGGTCATCCCCTGGCCGGAATCGGTGACGCGGGCGACGACCCGGTCCCCCTC
>DATKHQ010000094.1:0-9497 GCA_035510175.1 Candidatus Sulfotelmatobacter sp.
CGCACCCGATCGCCTGAAGGAACTGTGTGCCCGTCGGGGACGAGACGTTGGCGACGTGCAAGCGGGGCGACGAGAAGTGCGACGGCATCATCCGCGAGGCGCTCTGGGGCTCGTCCTTGGCGCCGACGGCCTGGAGGAACATCTCGTCGGGCGTGATGCCCAACGCGAGGGCCGCGGCACGGTCCCGGTAGTAGAAGAAGAACCAGTCGTGCCCCGGCACGAACACCTGGGCGAGCGCGGCCCCGACCGCCTCGTGACCGGCGCTGTTGATCTGGAAGTAGATCTTGTTCTGGCGCTTGAGCTGGATCTCCTTGTCGTCGATCTTTCGCGACAGGAGGATCGCCCGGTACATCTCGAGCAGCGCCGCGCGGTCCAGCCCGCGCAGGGTCGGGGACTCGGTCTTCGGGGCCACCGCTCACCTCCCGGGGGACGCGTCTTCCTTGGTGGGCCGGTCATTATAGGGTACCGGCTCCTTCGGCCGATCCGGGACGGGGACGAGGTCGAGCAGGGTGAGCGCGGACTCGTTCTCGGCATAGCCCTTGCGCACGACGGCGATCCGCCCCTCGACCAGCACGAACGGCTCCGAGCGGAAGCGGTTCTGCTCGGGCGGCAGCTCGTAGGCGGCGATGCGATTCCCCGCGTAGGCGTCGAGCGCCACCACGGAGGCGCCGTTGTCGGGAACGACGAGCAGGATCTCACCCTCGACGGCGTGCGTGCCGTGGAGGGTCTTCCCCTTGTGCGCGTCCTTCGGGGGCCAGCACGCGATCGGGCGCGAGAGCCGGTCCCCGAGGTCGACGGACCAGAGCCGGTCGCCGTTGCTCGCGCGCACGCAGGTCACGCGGTCGTCGAGCCCCGCGTAGCACAGACGCGGCCCGAGCAGGAGCGGCGGCGCCGGGGTCGCGTTCGGCGCGACGATCATCCAGGAGCGGACCCAGCGCTTGCGCACGAGCGACTTGTGCTGCGCCTCGACGACCCCCTCGCGGGTCGCGCGGTACCGCCGGCGCCCGTCGGGAGCGACGACCCAGCCCTCCGCGGAAGCGGGTGCGGCGGCGCCGGCCGCCGCTTCCGGACGCGCGTCGAGAGCGCCGGCCACGCGCACGACGCCCGAGGCGAGCGGAACGTACACCGAGGTCCCATCGCTCCACGCGTCGGCATCGCCAAGCGCCTCGGGAAGCGCGATTTCTCCCGCGAGCGTGAAGTTGAGCCGCGGCGCCGGTCCCTTGCGGTCGGGAAGGGGGGGCGGATAGTTGTTCGGCAGAGTGTCGGGGCTCGTCGGCGAGTACTGCGCGTCCGCGGGGGCGTGCGCCAGATGGCACGCGACGATGACGGCGACCGTGCCGAGGCGGATCGCGCGGGTCACTCGAGAACCATAGCATGCGGACCGGAGACGTGTTACAACCCGCGCCTCATGGGACGGCGCTATCAGGCCATCCGCGGAACGCACGACATCCTCCCGGAGGACGTCGCCGCATGGCAGCGGCTCGAGACTGCCGCCCGCGTCACGTTCGCGCGCTACGGATTCCGCGAGATCCGCACGCCTCTGTTCGAGGCAACCGAGCTGTTCACCCGCTCGATCGGGACCTCGACCGACGTCGTCCGCAAGGAGATGTACACGTTCCTCGCGGGGGACGAGTCGATCACCCTGCGTCCCGAGAACACCGCGCCGGTGGTCCGCGCCTTCGTCGAGCACTCGCTCCACCGGACGATCGCCCAGGGATTCCCGGAGCGCCTGTACTACGTCGGCCCGATGTTCCGTTACGAGCGGCCGCAGAAGGGCCGGCAGCGCCAGTTCCACCAGCTCGGCGTCGAGGTGCTCGGCTCGGCAGAGCCCTTGGTCGACGCCGAGACGATCGAGATGGTCTGGGCGCTGCTCGAAGCGCTCGGCATCGCGGACCGGCGGCTCCTGCTCAACTCCGTCGGCGACGCGGACACCCGCGCGCGGTACCGCGCCGCCCTGACCGCATGGCTGTCGCCCGCGCTTCCGCGCATGTGTGAGGATTGCCGCCGCCGCGCCGTCGAGAACCCGCTGCGCGTGTTCGATTGCAAGGTGGAGGCCGATCGCTCGCTGCTCGCCTCGGCGCCGACGGTCCTTGAGCACCTCTCGGCCGAATCCGCCGCCCACTTCGCCGCCGTCCGCGCCGCCCTCGAGTCGTACCGCGTCCCGTACGAGATCGACCCGCGGCTCGTGCGGGGTCTCGACTACTACGAGCGGACGGTGTTCGAGATCGTCTCGGGGGGGTTGGGCGCGCAGAACGCGCTGCTCGGCGGCGGCCGTTACGACGGTCTCGTCGAGGAGCTCGGCGGGCCGGCGGTCCCGGGATTCGGGTTCGCCGCGGGCATGGAGCGGCTCGTGCTCGTCATGGGGGAGGCCGCCAGGCGGCCCGCGGCCGCCGACGTCGCCCTCGTGGCGCTCGGTGCTTCGGGGTTTCCCGCCGCGGTCGCCATGGCCCAGCGCCTGCGGCGCGCGGGGATCTCGGTCGCGATGCCGGTGGAGCCGCGGCCCTTGGGCGCGCAGATGAAGCGTGCGGAGCGCGCGGGGGCGCGCTACGCCCTGTTCGTCGGCGAGGACGAGATCGCGCGCGGCGCGTTCGGCCTCAAGAACCTGGCGACCGGCGAGCAGGTCGACCTCGACGAGGCCGGGATCGTCGCGGCGCTGCGCGCCTAGGGCGAGGGAGGGGACGATGAGCGCGGATCCGGGCGGGCTGCTGTTTCGGACGATCGGCTGCGGGGAGATCACCCCGGCGGACGGCGACGCGCGGCGCGAGGTCGTCCTGACCGGATGGGTGCACCGGCGGCGCGATCTCGGCCGGCTGATCTTCGTCGAGCTGCGGGACGCGACCGGCCGCGTACAGGTCGTGTTCGATCCCGATCAGCCGGACCTCCACGCGCTCGCCGAGAAGCTCCACGCGGAGGACGTCGTCGGAGTCTCCGGCACCGTCGTTCGGCGCGAGGCGCCGAACCCGCAGCATCCGACCGGGCTCGTGGAGGTCCGCGCCTCGCGGATGACGATCCACAACCCCGCCGAGACGCTGCCGTTCTCCGTCGACGAGGAGACCGAGGCCAACGAGGAGCTGCGCCTGACGCACCGATTCGTCGATCTGCGCCGCCCCCGGCTGCAGCGGTCGATCCGCCTGCGGCACAAGCTCGCGGCGGCGGCGCGCGCCGCGCTCGACACGGCGGGTTTCGTCGAGATCGAGACCCCGATGCTCACGCGCTCGACGCCCGAGGGGGCGCGGGACTATCTCGTGCCGAGCCGCGTCCACCCCGGACGCTTCTACGCGCTCCCGCAGTCGCCTCAGCTCTTCAAGCAGCTCCTGATGGTCGCGGGGTTCGAGCGGTACTACCAGTTCGCCCGCTGCTTCCGTGACGAGGACCTGCGCGCGGACCGGCAGCCGGAGTTCACCCAGATAGACATCGAGATGTCCTTCGCCGCGCCCGAGTCGATCTACGGGGTGATCGAACCGCTCGTGCAGGGGCTCTTCCGCGTCCTCGATGTCGAAGTCCCGGCTCCGTTCCCGCGCATGCCCTACGCGGAGGCGATGGACCGGTTCGGGGTCGACCGCCCGGACACCCGCTTCGGAGTCGAGCTGAAGGACGCGGGCGAGACGGCCTCCGGTACCGAGTTCGGCGTCTTCAACGCGGCCCTCGCCTCGGGGGGCACCGTCCGCGGGATCGCGGTGCCGGCGGGTGGAGCCGCCACGCGCAAGCAGCTCGACCGGTGGACCGAGTGGGCGAAGAGCGCGGGGGCTTCCGGCCTGATCTGGATCAAGCGCGAGCCCTCCGGAGCCGTCACATCCTCGGCGCTCAAGGCGCTCGGCGCGGACCGGTGCACGGCGCTGGCCGGGGCGCTCGGGGCCGGGCCGGGCGACGGCGCGCTCGTCGTCGCGGACACGCGCGCGGCGTGCGACCGGGTCCTGGGCTCCTTGCGCTCGCGAATCGCCGAGGAGCTGTCTCTGATCCCGAAGGATCGCTACAACCTCCTCTGGGTCGAGAGGTTCCCGCTCGTGCAGTGGGACGCGGACGAAGCGCGCTGGGTTGCGATGCACCACCCGTTCACCGCGCCCCGCTGGGACCATCTCGACCGCCTGGAGACCGACCCCGGATCGGTGGAGGCCCAGGCCTACGACCTGGTGCTCAACGGGACCGAGCTGGGCGGCGGCTCGATCCGTATCCACCGGGGAGACGTCCAGAGCCGCGTCTTCCGCGCGCTGTCGATCGGTCCCGAGGAGGCGGAGGCGAAGTTCGGGTTCCTGCTCCGCGCGCTGCGGTCCGGGGCGCCGCCTCACGGCGGGATCGCGCTCGGCTTCGATCGCCTCTGCGCGCTTCTCGTCGGAGCGGAGTCGATCCGCGACGTGATCGCGTTCCCGAAGACGACCTCCGCGTCCGATCTGATGTGCGAGGCCCCGGCGGAGGTGTCGGCCCGTCAGCTTGCCGAGCTGAAGATCGGGCTCCTCGGTGGCTCCTAAGTCACTCTCGGGAAAGCACTTGCGGCGACTCCCTCCCGGAGGGAGGCAGGACGGCCTATCTTAGCGCAGGCAAACAAGCCGACCTGATGAAGACGATTCGACTCGAAAGCAGGGCGATCGAAGCCCTGGCGGGCCACCAGGACGAGACGCTGCGCCTGATCGAGGACCGTTTCGACGTCAGCGTGTCGGCGCGCGGCGACGAGGTGACCGTCCAGGCGGACGATCCCGAGGGCGCTCCGCGCGAAGAGCGCGTCGCGGACCTGATCCGCCAGATCGCCGCGCTCCAGGCCAAGGGCGTCGTCCTCGGCCGCGACGACTTCAAGACCGCGGTGGGGATCATGGCGCGCAGCGCCGAGGCCAAGCTCGCCGAGCATTTCCTCGACTCGCGCTTGCGCCCGTCCCCCCGGAAGACCGTGGTCGCCAAGTCCGAGAACCAGCGGCGCTACATCGACGCGATCCGTGAGAACGATCTCGTGTTCGGGATCGGCCCGGCCGGCACCGGGAAGACCTACCTCGCGGTGGCGATGGCGATCACGCTCCTCAACGAGAAGCGGATCCAGCGGATCCTGCTCTGCCGGCCGGCCGTCGAGGCGGGGGAGAAGCTCGGGTTCCTGCCGGGGGACATCGCCGCGAAGGTCGATCCGTACCTGAGGCCGCTGTACGACGCCCTGTACGACATGCTCGAGCTCGACCGGATCGAGCGGCTGCTCGAGCGGGGGACGATCGAGGTCGCGCCGCTCGCGTTCATGCGCGGCCGGACGCTGAACGACAGCTTCATCATCCTCGACGAGGCGCAGAACACGACGACCGAGCAGATGAAGATGTTCCTGACCCGGATCGGGCTCGACTCGAAGGCGGTGGTGACCGGGGACGTCACGCAGATCGACCTCCCCGCGCAGAAGACCTCCGGGCTCGTGGAAGCCTCCGAGATCGTCGCGGGGATCCCCGGAATCGCCGTGGTCGGATTCGACAAGGTCGACGTCGTCCGGCACCCACTCGTGCAGAGGATCATCCACGCCTACGACGAGCTCGCCGAGCGCCGCAGGAGCCGGGACGCGCGGCTCGCCGAGCCTCCCGCCCCCGCGGCCCAGGAGCCCGAGCGGCCGTGAAGGGTCAAAACGGCGGGGCGAGCGCTACGGGAAACGGCTCCGAGCGGCGGTCGGCCGCCCGTCCGCCGTCATGGCTCCGGGGCCTGCGCCGCGCGGTGCGCTCCGCCGCCGACCGGGTGCTCGCGGCCGATGCGCTCTGGTCCGCCGCGTTCGTCGGCGTGACCGCGACGATGCTCGCGAGCCAGCGCTGCGCCGGCGGCTACCCGCAGCTGATCGCGGGGGTCCCCGCCCCCTTCACCGTGCGCGCCTTCGAGGACGTCGAGGTCCCCGACCTCGTTGCGACGACCGCGCGGAGCCAGGAGGCCCGCGCCACGGTGCCCGACGTGTTCGTGCACGACACGCAGAAGGCCGCGGCGCTCGAGAAGTCTTTCACCGCCGACCTCGCCGGGGTCGGCCCGCTCCCCGACGCGGAGCGGCAGCTGGCCATCGGGTGGCTCCGCGAGGTGATGCAGGGGCTCGTGATCGCGAACAAGCCCCTGCTCGCGCGCGAGAAGAGCATCACCGTCGTCCACATGCCCGGCAGCCGCGAGGAGGTCCTCCACGAGTTCTCGAGCGTGAGCGACCTCGAGGCCGCGCGGAACGAGCTGCGCCGGCGGATCGCGACGCTGGGCTCGCTCGCCCCCTCCACGCGCGCGCGCCTCGCCGACCTCGCCGCGGGCTACGTCGACGCGAACCTCACGGAGGACGTCCGGACGACCGCCGACCGCCGCGATCAGGCGGAGCGCGGGTCGCTGCCGGTCCAGGTGAGGATCGCCAAGGGCACCATCCTCGCCGCGCGCGGCGAGACCGTGACCCCGGAGACGATCGCGCGCATCGCGGCGATCGAGAGCCGGTCCGCGCCGCGGACGGGGATCCTGGGATTCGCGGCGCTGCTCGCGCTGTGCGGCGCGCTCGCGTTCTTCCTGCACCGCTACTGCGTCTACCACCAGCGCGCCTTCAAGCGCGTCCGTCACCTGCACGCCCTGATCGTGCTGGTCCTCCTGACGACGATCCTGCTCGCCGAGGGGATCCAGTGGCTCGCGCACGAGGTGGCCCCGCACTTCCGGCCGCCGTTCAACGATCCGTCGTCCTACGTGTTCCTCGTCCCGGTCGCGGCGGGAGCGATCCTGATCGCGCTGCTGGCCAACGGCCGCATCGCGATGATCTACGCCACCTTCGCCGGCGTCCTCTACGGCGCGCAGAACGGCTGGGACCTGCCGATCACCGTCTGGGCGCTGCTGACGCAGTGGGCCGGGGTGTACGCGATCACCTCGTACCGGGAGCGGGCGGCGCTGCTGCGCGCGGGGTTCGTGGTCGGCGGCGCGGGGGCCCTGTGCACCCTCGCCGTCGCCGCGGCCGCGCACGCGCACGACCCGTGGCCCGGCGCGCTCTACGGCGCCTCGCTCGCCCTGGTCGGCGGCGCCGTGGGCGTCGGGCTTCTCGTCTCCTTCGCCCTCCCGATGCTCGAGGACCTGTTCCGCGTGCTCACCGACATCCGCCTGCTGGAGCTGTCGAGCGTGTCGAACCCGCTGCTGTCGCAGCTCGCGGTCAAGGCCCCCGGGTCGTACAACCACTCGCTGGTCGTCGGCACGCTCGCCGAGGAGGCGGCGCGCGCAATCGGCGCCAACGCCCTGTTCTGCCGCGTGGCGGCGTTCTACCACGACATCGGGAAAATCCGGAAGCCCGAGTACTACATCGAGAACCAGCGGGGGGTGAACCCCCACGAGCGGCTGCAGCCGTCGATGTCGGCGCTCATCGTCGCCTCGCACGTCAAGGACGGCATCCGGATGGCCCGCGATGCGCGCCTCCCCGAGCAGATCGTGGACATCATTCCGCAACATCACGGGACGCGGCTGATGAGCTACTTCTTCGAGAAGGCGAAGAAGCAGGCCGCGGCGACCGGCAGCGAGGCCAACGACGCCGACTTCCGCTATCCGGGCCCGAAGCCGCAGACGAAGGAGGCGGCGATCTTCATGCTCGCCGACGGGGTCGAAGCGGCGGCGCGCACGCTCGACGAGCCCTCGCCCTCGCGCCTGCGCGAGCTCGTCCACCAGATCGCCAGCCGCATCGTGCTCGACGCCCAGCTCGACCAGTGCGACCTGACCTTCGCCGACCTCGAGCGGATCGAGGAGGCCTTCCACCGGACTCTGGTCAGCATGTACCACCACCGCGTCGACTATCCGGGATACGACTTCAGCAAGCCCAAGGGGGAGCGGCCGGGGGGCGAGGTCCGGCCCTTCCGCTCCGGCGCCTGAAGTGCGTGCGGAGGTCGTCCGCGGACGGTTCGTGCACCGCGTCTCGGTTCCGGCCCTCCGGTCGTTCCTGGAGGCGCTCGCGCGCGCGGCCCCGCGGACCCGCGCCACCGAGGTCACGCTCCTGCTCGCCGGAGATGCCGCCGTGCGCCGCCTGAACCGGGCTCACCGGGGGAAGGACCGGACGACCGACGTGCTGTCGTTCCCGTCGGACGGCCGTCGGGCGCAAGACGGGTCCGTGCCGCTGGGCGACATCGTGATCTCGGTGCCGCAGGCCGCCCGCCAGGCCCGGGCGGCCCGGCACTCTCTCGCCCGCGAGGTGAGGGTACTGGCAATCCACGGGTACTTGCACTTGCTCGGCTATGATCACGAAGTGGACGGCGGCACGATGATGAGACTGCAATCGCGCCTGGTGCGGGCGCTGCTCCCGTGAGCGAGGCCGCGGGTCCAGTCGTCTGGCTCTCGCTCGCCGCGGCCGCGGGCCTGATGCTCCTCGACCTGGCCCTGTCCGTGATGACGCTGTCCGCATCGGCGCTCTCGCGGGTCGCGCTGCGGCGCATGAACTCGGAATCGGGGGGACGGCTCCCGTTCCTCGACGAGTTCAAGACCGTCCCGTCGAGCCATCGCGCGGCGATCCACACCGTCCGGCAACTGGCCCTGATCGGAGGGACGGCGCTGTGCGGCGTCGCCTCCGCGGCGGCGGGGCTTCCCGGCGGGGCATGGCTGGGCATCGTCGTCGGCGCCCTCGTCGAGATCTTCCTGATCGAGGCCGTGCTCGCGCGCGCTCTGGCGCTGCGGGAGCCCCGGGGCGCGCTGCGCGCGACCGCCCGCCTCGTCCGGCCCGTCCACGCGGCGAGCTACCCGTTGCTGGCGCCGATCCACGCCGCGTTCCGCCGCTGGGCGCGCACGATCGCCGAGGAGGAGGATCGCGACGACGAGGCGGGACAGGAGGAGGACGTCGAGGCGTTCATCGAGGTCGGCGAGCGGGAGGGGATCCTCCAGAAGGACGAGGGGCAGATGGTCCGAGGCATCGTCGACCTGGACGAGACCCTCGTCCGCGAGGTCATGCGCCCGCGGGTCGACGTGGTCGTGGTCCCGCAGAGCGCCTCGGTCGCCGAGGCCCGTCGGGTCGCGCTCGCCGCGGGGCACTCGCGCTTCCCGGTTTACGGGGAGACCATCGACAACGTGGTCGGAATCCTGCACGTGCGCGACCTGCTCCGCGCCTGGCACGAAGGCTGGGGGGAGACGACGATCGCGGGGC
Source organism: Candidatus Sulfotelmatobacter sp. (assembly GCA_035510175.1). GTDB lineage: Bacteria > Acidobacteriota > Polarisedimenticolia > Polarisedimenticolales > DASRJG01 > DASRJG01. The sequence continues at coordinate 9,068 of DATKHQ010000094.1, forward strand.
TCGTGCGCCCGGCCCTGTTCGTTCCGGAGACGCGAACCGTCGCGGAGGTCCTCTCGGAGATGCGCACGCGGGCCCATGTCGCGCTCGTCGTCGACGAGTACGGCGGGTTCGCGGGGCTCGTGACGCTCGAGGATCTCCTCGAGGAGATCGTCGGCGAGATCCGGGACGAGCACGAGCGCGAGGACGCCGCCGTGGAGGAGCAGCCGGACGGCTCGTGGCTGATCCCGGGCCTGGCGCACGCCGACGAGCTGACGCGCCTGTTCGGCATCGACCTGGACGACCGCGACTACGACACCGTCGGCGGATTCGTCACGGCGGCGCTCGGTCGTGTCCCGGCGCGAGGCGAGACGTTCGAGGCGCACGGTCTGGACGTGGAGATCGTCGACGCCGATCCCCGGCGGGTGTTCCGGGTGCGGGTGAGGCGCGCCGC
>DATKHQ010000095.1:0-3156 GCA_035510175.1 Candidatus Sulfotelmatobacter sp.
AGAGGATCGACGTCCCGTCGGGGGTCCAGCCGTAGACGATGTTGTCGTACCCCCAGCGCTGCGTGAGAGGACCGTCCGCCGGATAGAAGGTGAGCTTCTTCGGCTCGCCGCCGTCGGACGGGATCACGTACACCTGCTCGTCCCCGTCGTACTGGCCGGTGAAGGCGATCCACTTCCCGTCGGGGGAGAACCGGGGGAACACCTCGACGCCGGGGTGCGCCGTCAAGCGGACCGCCGGGCCTCCGCGGATCGACGCCTTCCAGATGTCCCCCGCGTAGCAGAAGGCGACCTGGTCTCCCCACACGTCGGGAAACCGGAGGAGCTTGGTCGGGCCGCCGGCGGCCTCGGCCGGCGGGATCGCGGGCAGGAGGGCGATCGCAAGGGCGAGCAGGGCGGAGCGTAAGGGCATCGTCGTTCTCCTCGACGGGGTTGGCTTCCTGGCGGAAGCGGGGGATTATTCCCCGGTCGGGCGCCGGCCACAAGCGCCCGTCGGAGGCCTTTCGAGTTGCCTCGCCCGACACACGCCTCACGCGACACCGCGGACCTCGCGCGCCTCGCCGCGGGGGATCACGACGAGCCGCACCGGCTGCTCGGACCTCATCGCGAGGGGGCGGGCGGGACGAGCGGAACGATCGTGCGGGCGCTCCATCCCGACGCGTCGGCCTGCGAGGTCATCGTCGACGGCCGACCGTACCCCGCCGCCTCCCTGGGCCTCGGGATCTTCGAGGCCCACGTTCCGGCGCTCCTGCCGCCGTTTCCCTACCGGGTGCGCTTCGAGTTCCCGAGCGGCGCCGCCTGGGAGCGGGACGATCCCTACCGCTTCCTTCCGACCGTCGGCGAGGTCGACCTCCATCTTTTCCACGAGGGGACGCACCGCCGGCTCTGGGAGGTGCTCGGCGCGCACGAGCGCACCGTCGATGGCGTCCCGGGCGTGTCGTTTTCGGTGTGGGCCCCGAACGCGCGCCGCGTCTCGGTCGTCGGGGATTTCTGCCGGTGGGACGGCCGATTGTTCCCGATGCGCCGCGTCGGGAATTCCGGAGTGTTCGAGCTGTTCGTTCCGGCCCTGGGCGCCGGTGTGGTCTACAAGTTCGAGATCAAGACGCGGGAGGGGGCCCTGCGCCTCAAGACCGACCCGATGGCCCGGGCGATGGAGATCCCGCCGCGCACCGCGTCGCGGGTGACCGTGTCGACTCATGCGTGGGGGGACGATGCGTGGATGGCGGCGCGCGCCAAGGCGGACCCGGCCGTGCTCCCGCTCGCCGCTTACGAGGTGCACCTCGGCTCGTGGGCGCGCGTGCCGGAGGAGGGGAACCGCGTCCTCACCTATCGCGAGATCGCCCCGCGCCTCGTCGAGCACGTCAGGCGGCTGGGGTTCACGCACATCGAGCTGATGCCGGTCGCCGAGCACCCGTTCTCGGGCTCGTGGGGATACCAGGTCTCCGGTTATTACGCGCCGACCTCGCGGCACGGATCTCCCGACGACTTCCGGTTCTTCGTGGACCATTGCCACCGGCACGGCATCGGCGTGCTCCTGGACTGGGTTCCGGCGCACTTCCCGAAGGACGATTTCGCGCTGCGCCGGTTCGACGGCACCGCGCTGTACGAGCACGAGGACCCGCGCCTGGGGGAGCACCCCGACTGGGGGACGCTCATCTTCAACCTCGGGCGGAGCGAGGTTTCCGGGTTCCTGATCGCCAACGCCCTCTACTGGCTCCGCGAGTTCCACGTCGACGGCCTGCGGGTCGACGCCGTCGCCTCGATGCTCTACCTCGATTACAGCCGGAAGGCGGGGGAGTGGATCCCCAACCGCGCCGGAGGGCGGGAGAACCTGGACGCGCTCGCCTTCTTCCGGCGTCTGAGCACCACGGTCCGCGAGGAGGCCCCCGGCGCGATCCTGATCGCCGAGGAATCGACGGCGTGGCCCGCGGTGACAAAGTCCCCGGAGGAGGGCGGCCTCGGGTTCACGTTCAAGTGGAACATGGGGTGGATGCACGACACGCTCGCGTACTTCTCCACCGATCCGATCGGGCGATTCCACGTCCACGACCGGATCACTTTCGCGATGATCTACGAGTACAGCGAGCGGTTCATCAACCCGCTCTCGCACGACGAGGTCGTGCACATGAAGGGCTCGCTCCTCGGCAAGATGCCGGGGCCGATGCCGGAGAAGCTCGCGAACCTGCGCACGCTGCTCGCCTACATGTGGACGCGGCCGGGGAAGAAGCTCCTGTTCATGGGGACCGAGCTGGCGCCGCTTTCGGAGTGGTCGGAGGAGCGCTCGCTCGACTGGCACCTCGCCTCGGATCCCTCGCGCGCGGGCATCCGGGAGCTGATCGAGCGGCTGGGACGGTTGTACGCCGAGCGGTCCTGCCTCTGGCGGCACGATCACGATCCCGACGGGTTCCGGTGGATCGACTGCCGGGACCGGAAGAACTCGGTCCTCGCGTACGTCCGTACCGACGGGACGGACGAGCTGCTGGTCGTCCTCAACCTCACGCCGATCCCGCACGAGCGCTACCGGATCGGAGCGCCGGCCGCCGGCCGCTACCGCCTCGTGCTCGACACCGACGCGGCGGCGCTCGGCGGCTCCGGCTTCACGACGGAGACCGAGGTCGCCACCGGCCCCGAGCCCGAGCACGGCTTCGAGCAATCGCTGACGCTGCGCCTGCCGGGCCTCTCGGCGCTCGTGTTCGAGCCGGTGCCCGCGACGCGTGCGACACCGAAGAGGAAGCGCGCGACCGCGGCGCGTCCGGGAGGCCCGCGTGCCCGCTGAGGCGCGCCCGCGGCCGATCCTCGATCCCACGGAGCGGTTCTCCGAGGTGCTCTTCGGCCTCCTCATGGTGCTCACGTTCACCGGCACGCTGAGCATCACCGCGGAGGGTCATGCGGAGGTGCGCACGATGCTCATCGGCGCGATCGGGTGCAACTTCGCCTGGGGCCTCGTCGACGCGGTCATGTACGTCCTCGCGTCGATCGCGCTGCGCGCGCGGAACCTCCATCTGCTGCGGGAGGTGAAAGCGTCCCGCGACCCGGCGGCCGCGCACCGGATCATCGCGGAAGCGCTCCCCCCGAGGATTGCCGCGCTGATGGGCCCCGCCGACCTGGAGAAGCTGCGCGCGGGCTTGTCCGCGACGCCCGAGCCGGACAGGCGCACCC
>DATKHQ010000096.1:0-5160 GCA_035510175.1 Candidatus Sulfotelmatobacter sp.
CACGCGGTCGGCGTCCCCCATCTCGAATCCCGTCCGGTGGTCCTTGACCATGCGGTAGGGAGCGAGCACGTAGGACCGGATCTGGCTGCCCCACTCGATCTTCTTCTTCTCGCCCACCTCCGTGGCCATCTTGGCCTCGGCCTCCTCGCGGGCCCGGTCGGCGAGCTTCGCCTTCAGGATCGACATGGCGACGTCGCGGTTGCGGTGTTGCGAGCGCTCGTTCTGGCAGGTGACGACGATCCCCGTCGGCAGGTGCGTGATCCGAACCGCGGAATCCGTGACGTTGACGTGCTGCCCCCCCGCCCCGGACGAGCGGTAGGTGTCCACGCGGAGGTCCTTGTCCTCGATCACGATGTCGATGTCGTTGTTGACCTCGGGGATCACGTCGACCGACGCGAACGACGTGTGCCGGCGCGCCTGGGCGTCGAAGGGCGAGATGCGCACGAGCCGGTGGACGCCGCGCTCGGCCTTGAGGTGCCCGTAGACGTTGGCGCCCTCGACGCGGACCGTGGCGCTCTTGAGCCCGGCCTCTTCGCCCGACTGGAAGTCGAGCGTGGTCACCTTGAAGCCGCGCCGCTCGGCCCAGCGCGTGTACATGCGGTAGAGCATCTCCGCCCAGTCCTGCGACTCGGTGCCGCCGGCGCCGGGGTGGATCTCGAGCAGGGCGTTCGCGGCGTCGTGGGTCCCGGACAGGAGGGTCGCCATCTCGACGCCCTCGACCCGCTCGCGCAGCGTGTCGACCGCCTGGGCAAGGTCGGCCTCGACCGATTCCCCCTCGCGCGCGAGCGCGACGAAGGTGCGGGCGTCGTCCAGGAGGCGGGTCAGCAGCGACGAGGTGTCGATGCTCTCGGCGAGGCGCGAGCGGCGCTGCTGCAGCGCCTTGACGCGCTCGGGGTCGCTCCAGATCTCGGGGCGGCTCAATTCCGTCTCGAGCGTCGTCAGCTCGGCGTGCTTGCGGTCGACATCAAAGGAACCTCCGGAGCGCTTCGACCTTGTCGGCCAGCGCCTCGATACGTTCCCCTTGCTCCTGCAGATCCGGACCGCGCACGGCACTCCTCCCTACGAGCGGCTGTCATGGAATCTAGGACTGCGCCCAACGGAGGCAAGTCCCGAGGGAAAAATAACATACGGCAGCGAACGGCCGCGGCGGGAAACGGCGGAACGGCGCGCGATCAGCCGCCGAGCCTCACCACCCACGTCGACTTCTCGCCGTCCGATTCGAGCCGGCGTGCCGCGGCATCGGCGGCGTCCTTCGACTCGTAGCCGCCGACGCGCACCTTGAACAGGCTCCCCGACGCGCCCTCGGGGACCGCGTCCACGCGCACCGGATACCCCTTCTGGCGGACGGTGCGCACGACCTCCTCGGCGGCGGCCCGGTCCCTCCCGACGAAGACCTGGACGAACCACGATCCGGGGGTCGGTGCTATCGGGGGCGGGGCCTCGACCGGAGCCGGCCCCCCCGGCTTGCTCCCCGCGGCCTGGCGCTTCGGCTCGGCCTCCTTGCCGCCACCTGCCGTGGTGTCGAAGAAGGTGACCTTCTTCTCGGGAGCCTCCTGAGTCTCGGCGTCCGTCGCCGTGGCCGGATCGGCGCCGGCCCCGGCCGGACGCCCCGGCGCGTGCGCGCGCTCGATCACGCGGCCCATCTCGAACGCGCCGAGCAGGAGCGCCGCGAGAGCCACGAGCGCGGCCGCAAGGCTCGCTCCTTCCAGGCGCACCTCGCGGACGGCGGCCCCCGGGCGGGGGTCAGGTGGCATCGCCGTCCTTGCGCCGCTCCGCGATCGCGATCGCGTTCTTCACCGTCGTCTTCACGCGCTGCATCGCGCGGTCGGCCCGCTGGACCAGCTCCTCCTTGGTGCGCGCGTGGAGCGGGAACGAGGCGATGCCGAAGGACGCCGTCATCGGCTGGCCCGCGCCCAGGCCCCGCAGGGAGGCGAGGAACGGCTTCGAGGAGATCGCCTCGCGCACGCGCTCGGCCACCTCCATCGCGCCGTGCCATTCGGTCTCCGGGAGCACGATGCAGAACTCGTCGCCGCCGAACCGGAAGAGCTTGTCGAACTTGCGGATCTTGCCGATGACCCGCTCCGAGACCTCGAGCAGGGTCCGGCTCCCCGCGGCGTGCCCGTGACGCGTGTTGACGTCCTTGAGGTTGTCCATGTCGAAGAAGATCAGCGACATCGGGGCCTTGAAGCGGCTCGCGCGGGAGAGCTCCTCGAGGATGAACTCCTCGAAGTAGCGCCGGTTGAAGCACGAGGCGGTGTCGTCGCGGATCGTCAGCTCGCGGATCGAGCGCACCGTCATCGCGTTCGCGACCGCCGGTCGGGCGCGCTGGGCGAGCTCGGTCAGCCAGGCGGCGGCGTCGATGGGGGGATCGAGCAGGACCATCACCGCGACCACCGCCTCCGGCTCGCCGCGCAGGGGAACTGCGACCGCGCGCAGGTCCCCTGACCGGAGCGGGAACGCCCCGTCGGCCCACGAGGTGTCGGAGCGCTCGGCGATCGCCCGCACCGCGGCCTCGAGGCGGGCGTCCCCCGGGCGCAGTGTCCCGTTGACGACCACCATTCCTCCGGTCTCCGCGTCGCGCGCGAAGCCGACGCCGTCGGCAGCTCCGCTCCAGGTCCGCCCCACGTCGAGGAAGGCGTGGAGCTGCCCCTCGAGGTCGAGCCGCTGCGAGACGGTGAGCGCCGCCTCGACGATGCCGGGGGCCCGCGGCTCGCGCGGGACCGCCGTCTTGGCGGGAGCCTTCTCGGCCCGCGCCGCCTTCACTCCGGCGGACGAGCGGCGCGTGCTCATTTGTCTCCGAGAAACGGCCGGATCAGCTCGATCGGAAGGGGAAAGACCAGGGTGGAGTTCTTCTCGGAAGCGACCTCGGTGAGGGTCTGGAGGTAGCGCAGCTGGAGCGTGACCGGGTTCCTCCCGAGCTCGTCGGCCGCGGTCGCCAGAGCCGTGGCGGCGAGCCGCTCCCCGTCGGCGTGGATGATCTTCGCACGCTTCTCGCGCTCCGCCTCCGCCTGTTTCGCCATCGCCCGCTGCATCTCCACGGGCAGGTCGACGTGCTTCACCTCGACCGCCGAGACCTTGATGCCCCAGGGATCCGTGTGCTTGTCGAGGATCGACTGGAGCTGGTGGTTGAGCTTCTCGCGCTCCGAGAGGAGCTCGTCGAGCTCGACCTGGCCGAGCACCGAGCGCAGCGTGGTCTGCGAGAGCTGGCTGGTCGCGTAGTGAAAGTTCTCGACGTCGACGACCGCGCGCCGCGGGTTCATCACGCGATAGTAGACGACCGCGTTGACCTTCACCGAGACGTTGTCGCGCGTGATGATGTCCTGAGGCGGCACGTCGTGCACGACCGTGCGCAGTGAGATGCGGACCATGCGGTCGACGACCGGGATCAGGAAGAAGATCCCCGGTCCGTAGTCGGCGGGACGGAGCCGTCCGAGGCGGAACACCACGCCGCGCTCGTACTCCGGGAGGATCTTGATCGCGTTCAGCAGGAAGATGACCAGGACGGCCAGAGCGACCACCAGGCCCGCGAACGACTGGACCGGAAACATCAACCCCTCCCCTCGAGCCGCGCCGCACCGGATCCGTCGACGGGCTCGACGTCGACGACCATGTCCCGCACCCCCACGACGCGGACGCGCGTTCCCGCGGCGACCGGGCCGCCCGCGGCGACCGCCCTCCAGATCTCGCCGTGAACGAACACCGTCCCCTCGGGGGAGAGCGGGCGCTCGACGACGCCGACCTCTCCCCGCAGCCCTTCGACGCCCGTCTGCACCGTGAGCCGCCGCGCCTTCATCGCCAGGCGTGTCGCGACGATGCAGAGGGCGGCAAGCGTCAGGCTCCCCGGGAGCACGACCGCCAGCGGCGGGCCGAGGTCGGTCCCGTGCCCGGGGAACATCAGGACCGAACCGGACACCACGCCGGCGATCCCGCCCAAGGTCAACAGGCCGTGCGAGGCGAGCTTGAGCTCGAGAACGAACATGACGAGCCCCGAGACGACGAGCAGCACCCCGAGCATCGAGACCGGCATCCGCTGCGCGCCGACGACGAAGAGGATGAGCGCGACGGCCCCCACGATGCCCGGGACCCACGAGCCCGGGTGGTTGAACTCGACGTAGAGCCCCCCGAGCCCGATCACGAAGAGCAGGAACGCGATCGTCGGGCTCCCGAGAAAGCCTCCGACCTCCTCCTCGACCCGGTCCTGGCGTGTCTCCTCCGTGCCGACGACCGCGGCTCCGGCCAGCGCGAGCGTCATCTGCGTCCCGTCGAATCTCTTGATCTTTCGACCGTCGAGCGCCTTGAGCAGGGTCTCGCGGTCCCGGGCGGCGAGATCGACGAGCCCCGACTTGAGCGCCGCCTCGTCGGTGAACGCCTCGGCCGAGCGCACCGCCTTCTCGCACGAGGCCACGTCCCGCCCGCGGTGCTCGGCGATCGACCGGGCCAGCGCGGCGAGGTCGCTCGTCACCTTCTTCAGGAGCGTGTCCGACTCGTCGCTCTTCCCCATGCCGTAGACCGCCGCGGCCGCGCCGGTGCGCGTGCCGGGCGCCATCGCGGCGACGTCGGCGGCGATCAGGAGGTAGAAGCCGCCGGAGGCGGCGCGCGCGCCCGCGGGACCGACCCACACCACGACCGGGACCTTCGCCGCGAGGATCCGCTTGACGAGATCCTCCGTCGCCTCGACGTCGCCGCCGGGCGTGTCGAGCTCGATGAGCACCAGGTCGTCCTTCGCCGCATCGGCGGCGTCGAGCGCCCGGACGATCCGCTTCGCGGTGAAGGGGGTGATCTCGTCGTCGAACGGAACGAGGCGCACCGTGGGCTGACGTCCGAACGCCGCCGAGCAGACCGACACCGTCAGGAAAAACCTGAGCAGGCGGGACATACGGGTCGAGTATAGGAGCGCGGTCGGAACAGGGTCAAGGATTCGGCGCCGGCGCGCCCGCCTCGAGGCGGTCGAGGGCCAACCGCGCGGGGGCGAAGGCCGGGTCGAGCGAGAGCGCGCGCGTGAAGCGCTCGCGGGCGGAAACCACGTCCCCCTTCTTGCGCGCCACGACCCCGAGCAGGTAGATCGCGCGCGGATCGGACGGGCGCGATTTGGCCGCCGCGGTCAGCGCCTCCTCGGCCCCCGCGAGGTTTCCCGCCTCCATCCGCGCGAGGCCGAGCCGT
>DATKHQ010000097.1:0-3742 GCA_035510175.1 Candidatus Sulfotelmatobacter sp.
CTCCGCGACCGTCGCGTTCTTTGTCCTGGTCCCGATCACCGCGCAGTTCCGCATCCTGTGGGATACGGACTCCTATCTTCACGCCGCGATCGGCCTCCACTACCGCGTGCACGGGATCTTCGAGCCGCCCCCGTGGGGCCGGTTCAGCATGACGTCCTGGGGCGGCGACAAGGACTTCCTGTACCACGTCGCGCTGATCCCGTTCACCGCGGGCGACCTGGCGACCGGGGCACGGGTCGCGCTCGCGGCGGTGAGCGCGCTGCTGATCGGCGTGCTGACGCTCGTGTTCGCCCGGCGCGAGACCGTGTGGGCCCTGGTCCTTCCCTGGTGGCTCTACGCGACGTCGGTGCCGTTCTTCTTGCGGATCATCCGGCTCCGGCCGGACGTCGCGTCGCTGATCCTGCTGCTGCTCCTGTGCGAGGCGGTCGCGCGCCGGCGCTTCGCGCTCGGAGCCGCCGCGGCGATGGCGTATGCGCTCGCGTACACGCCCTTTCAGGTCCCGGTCGGTCTCGCCGTGATCTGGCTGCTCGCGGACCGGCTCGAAAGCGGTCGATGGGAGTGGCGGCTCCCGGCGTGGATCGTCGCCGGCGTCGTGGCGGGGCTTCTGGTTCGCCCGCATCCCCTGGAGAATCTCCGGCTCTGGTTCGCGCAGAACGTCACGTTCTACGGCCTCGTCGGCAAGCTCGATCTCGGAGAGGAGGTCGGCGCGCCGCGGATCGCCCGGCTCTTTCCGCTGATCGCAGGCTGGCTCATCGGCATGGCCGCGCTCGCCGTCACCGCCCGGAGAAAGCCGACGGCACCCGACGAGCCCCGGCCCGTGCCCCGCTGGGAGTGGATCGCCTACGCGTGCCTGCTGGGCGTGTTCGTGCTGCTCTACGCCCGCATGAGCAAAATGGCGCTCTACCCGTATCCGATCGCGCTCGCGACCCTCCTGCGCTGGAACGCCTGCCGATCCCGGCGCATCTCCGCGTGGGCCGCGCCCGCGCTCGCCGTCGGCGTCGCCGTCGCCTTTCCCGCACTGGCCGACCCGACGCTCCTCTCGATGCTCGGCCTGAAAGGGGAGATCTTCAACGAGGCCGATCTCGCGCGATTCGGCAGGGCAGTCCCGCCGGGTGCGCGCGTGGCGGCGACCTGGGGCGACGCCGAGGAGTTCGTCTTCTTCGCGCCGCAGGGGCGCTACCTCAACGTCTACGATTCGACGTTCATGTACGTCCCTTACCCCGCGCTGTGGGAGGCTCAGGCCTCCCTGTTCGCGGGCCGCGACCCCGACATCGTGTCCACGATCCGGGGGCCGCTGCAGAGCGATTACCTTGCCTTCAATGCCGTTCGGATGACCCAAGGGTTCCTCGATCGCACGCGGCAAGATCCGCGACTGCGCTTGGTCTACGGCGGGTACACTGCGCTTCTCGCGTACGACGCCTCGGGCGAGAGCGCGTTCGTCACCGACTGGGGCGGGGAGCGTCGGGGCGCCTTCGTGGACGCGGGTGCGGCGACGGAATGCGTCACGCTGCGGCACGAGGCCGACCTACCTCGGTCCCAGCGCTTCGAGTTCGCTCCATGGGGAACCGGGAGCCTGGACGTGGACGGCACGCGCCGTGTCGAGGTCTCTCGACCGCAAGGCGCGATCCTCGGACGAGGTGCCACGATCGATGTGCCCGCCGGGCGGCACGTCCTCACCGCGACGACCTGTGCGGTGGGCCGGCGCAACGGTTTCTACCTCGTGCGGCGCTGAGACAGGTCGGCTGCTCAGCGGGACATCTGTTCATCGGCTTTCTCTGCCGAGTTGACCGGGTTTCGGCTCGACTGCACCGGGTCAGGACCGGCCGCGGAGAGCGTCGTTCCAGCGCCGATTTCGCCTCGGATTTACGGTCGGGTGCGCCCGGTTCGGGGGTATAGTCGGGCCAGATTGCTGCCGGGGATTCGCTGCACCGTTTGGAGATCGGAGATGGTCGAGCCGGCGCACGCATCGAAAGGCCCGGACCTGGCGTTGGCCTCGTGCGCGATCAGGCTCTTGTCGAGCTCGAGGGACGCGGACCGAGCGAACCCCGTCGCCGCGAGCGCGCGTCGGGCGATCGAGTCGGGTCTGGCGGGGCTGTTCCGGCTCGGCGTCCTACACCGGCAGATCGCAGGCGACGTCGATCCTGAGATCGATGTAGCGTTGGCGCGCGCGGCGCGTCATGAGGCGGCGGCTTACCTCGCGGTCCGCGAGCGCGCCCGTCGTCTCTTGTCCGCGCTCGCGGATGTCGGGATCGAGCCGGTCGTGCTCAAAGGAGCGGCGTTCGCCGAGCGGTACTGGCCCGAAGCCCGCATGCGGCCGCCCGGCGATCTCGATCTTCTCGTCCCGGAATCCGAGCTCGGCGCGGCGCTGGCGGCGCTCGCGCGAAACGGCTACAGACCCGTGCAGGGCGGATCCCCGGGACGCTGGCGTCCCGCCTTTGCGGGAGTGGACCTCTGGCCGCCGGATGCCGGCGTGTGCGTCGATCTCCACACCCGGCTTTTCCGATCGGTCGGAAGCGGCATCGAAAGCGAGCCGGTCCTCGCGCGCGGCACGTCGGCGGTTTACTGCGGCATCCCCGTCCGTCGGCTCGACGCCGCGGATGAGATCGTCTTCACGGTGATCCACGCGGCCCTGCACGGAGCGGTTCGAATCAAGTGGATGCTCGATCTTCACGCGCTGGCGCTGGCTCGAGCGGATGACATGTGGGACGAGGCGGCGCGACGAGCCGCCGCAGCGGGTGCCTCCCGGCCGTTCTGGGCAGGAGCCCGCTGGATCCCGAAGACGCAGACGCGATCGGTCCGATCGTGGTCTTGCCCGAATCCCCCTCCGGTCCACCTTCGCCCGATCATCCGTCGCCTCGTCGCACCCGGGGACGCGACGATTCACCCGCTGCGGGCCCGGCTCGGCACGTATGGCCGGGCATGGTTCCTCGAGGAGCGGCGAGCCGTTCGCTACGCGCATCTCGCCGGGGTCGTCGAGCGCAAGGCCGGTGAATGGTTCGGGCGGTACCGTGGCCCCGCCGTTTCGGACGGCGCGGTCACGCCAAGCAGGAGATGGCTCGAGGCGGCGCTCCGGCGCGGCGATTCGGGCTCGGTCTGGCTGTCGGTCCGGGGCGACAGCATGGCTCCTGTGGTGCGCGACGGCGACCGCCTCCTTGTGGCGCCGTGTGCCGGCGCCCGCGCCCCTCGCGAGGGGACGATCGTCATCGCGAAGCATCCTTCGGGCCTGGTGGCTCATCGACTGGTCGGGTTATCCAACGGCACGGCGGTGACGCGCGGGGATGCGCGCTCCCGCGACGACGGGCCGCTCGACGTCCGAGAGATTCTGGGTGAGGTGATCGCGATCGACACCAGCAATCGACCGACGCACCGTCGGGATGGAGGTGCACCGTGACCGTCCACGAAGAGGGCAAGAGGCAACCGCACGACAGCGGCAAGGCGGCCTACGAGGCGCCGCGGATCGTCTGGGAGGAAGACTACAAGCCCATGGCGTTCGCCGCGGTATCGTGCGCGCGGCAACCCGGCAATCCCGCTTGCATCTCCGGGCCGACTTCGACCTAGGTCGAGGGACCATTGCTCCGCGACGATCGCGCGCCTCGGGCCCACGCCGCATCCGCGGGATGCGTCGCGCTCCGGATTGGGTCGCTCGCGATCGACATCGACGCGGACGCCGAGCTGAGCGCGGCGCTGCTCGATCGATACGGGGCGTTCGAAGGCAGCGGACCGGAGGAAGCGGCGACGTGCC
>DATKHQ010000098.1:0-4697 GCA_035510175.1 Candidatus Sulfotelmatobacter sp.
CCTGCGGGAACAGGATCACGTCCCCCGCCTCGAGGCGAACCGGGGACTCCCCCGCGATCCCCGCCCAGCAGGAGCCTTCGACGACGCCGTGGAACTCGATCATGTGCTCGGCCCCGGGCATGATTCCGGGGATGATCTCGCGCGCCGGCGGGGCCTCGGCGACCCACGGCGGGCTCCCGTCGATGTAGTAGAAGACGGCCCCCCGCAACCGCACGGTGCGAAGGACGTCGGAGAGCGTGTCGCGGCTCACGAGCTTCCTCCGGACGAATGGTCAAGTGTTTCCGACGCGCGGCCATACGTCAATGCCGGCTTTCGGTCATCTTCTCTCCATTCGAAAGGAGACGACATGAACGCCATCCCGATTCCGACCATCGACTACGCGTCCATCAAGACCCGCCAGCAGGCGACCTGGAACGAGGGGGACTACGGCCAGGTCGGCGTCCGCCTCCAGATCGTGGGCGAGACGCTCTGCGAGGCGGCCGACGTCCACGCCGGCGAGCGCGTCCTCGACGTCGCGGCCGGCAACGGCGACGCCTCGCTCGCGGCCGCGCGGCGCTTCGCGCACGTGACCTCGACCGACTACGTTCCCGCGCTTCTCGACCAGGGAAAGCGGCGCGCCGAGGCCGACCGGCTCGACATCGCCTTCGAGACCGCGGACGCCGAGTCCCTCCCGTACGCCGACGGCACGTTCGACGTCGCGCTGTCCACGTTCGGCGTGATGTTCGCCCCCCACCAGGAGCGCGCCGCCGCCGAGCTGCTGCGCGTCGTGCGGAGCGGCGGGCGGATCGGCCTTGCCTCCTGGACCCCCGAGGGATTCCTCGGGCAGCTCTTCGCGATCGTCGGCCGGTTCGCGCCGCCGCCCGCGGGCGTGCGCTCGCCGATGCTCTGGGGCTCCGAGCCGCGCATCGTCGAGCTGTTCGGCCCGCAAGCGACGGCCATCAAGGCCGAGCGGCGGATCTACAACTTCCGGTACGCCTCCGCCGACCACTGGATCGACTTCTTCCGGGCCTACTACGGACCGATCGTCCGCGCGTTCGACAACCTCGACGACACCGGACGGCGCGCGTTCCGCTCGGCTCTGTCCGATCTGCTCGCAAGGCACAACCGGAGCAGCCGCGGCGGTCTCGTCGTCCCCGGGGAGTACCTCGAGGTCGTCATAACGCGTTAAGCTATCGAGCGGCCGGCACCGGTCGAGTGGACTCGCCTAGAACATCCCGTGGGAGGACGCCATGTCCGGAATCTCCGTCAAGACGTACGAGGGCCCATCCGTTTCCATCCCGGCCGCGGCGGTCGACGCGCTGCGCGGCGGGCTCCGCGGAGGCCTGTGCCTTCCGGGCGAGGCCGGGTACGAGGAGGCGCGCACGATCTGGAATGCCATGATCGACAAGCGTCCCGCGGCGGTCGTCCGGGCGGCGGACGCGTCCGACGTCGTGCGCACCGTGCGTCTGGCCGCAGAGCACCGTCTTCTCCTCGCCGTGCGCGGCGGCGGGCACAACATCGCGGGGAGTGCCGTGTGCGACGGCGGTCTGATGCTCGACCTCTCGCTCATGCGCGCGGTGCGCGTCGATGCCGGGACCCGTACGGCTCGCGTCGAGCCGGGCGCGCGGCTCGGCGATCTCGATCGGGAAACCCAGGCGTTCGGTCTCGCGACGCCGGTCGGCATCAACTCGACGACCGGCCTCGCAGGGCTGCTCCTGGGGGGAGGCTTCGGGTGGCTGAGCCGGAAGCTCGGCCTCACGATCGACAACCTGATCTCCGCCGACGTCGTGACCGCCTCGGGCGAGCGGCTCCACGCCAGCGCCAAGGACAACCCGGATCTGTTCTGGTCCGTTCGAGGCGGCGGCGGCAACTTCGGCGTCGTGACGTCCTTCGAGCTGAAGCTCCACCCCGTTGGCCCGCAGGTGATCGCGGGGCTCGTCGTGCATCCGCTCGCGAACGCGAAGGCGGTCCTCGACGGCTACCGGAAGGCCGCGGCGCAGGCCCCGGACGAGATGTGCTGCTGGGTCGTGATGCGCAAGGCCCCGCCGCTTCCGTTCCTCGCGCCCGAGGTCCACGGGACCGACGTGGTCGTCCTGGCGATGTGCCATGCGGGAGATCTCGCCTCCGGTGAGAAGGCCGCGGCCCCGTTCCGCGCCATCGGCACGCCGATTGCCGACGTCGTCGGGCCGAGCCCGTTCGTCGGCTGGCAAGCCGCGTTCGACCCGCTGCTCACGCCCGGGGAGCGCAACTACTGGAAGTCGCACGACTTCACGGAGATCTCGGACGGGCTGATCGACCTCCTGATCGACGCCGTGCGCACGCTCCCCTCGCCGCAGTGCGAGATCTTCCTCGGGCACGTCGGCGGGGCAATCAACCGGGTTCCCGCGGATGCCACCGCGTACCCGCACCGCAACGTCGAGTTCGTCGTGAACGTGCACACGCGCTGGAGCGATGCGCGGCAGGACCTGGAGTGCGTCGCCTGGGCGCGCGGACTCTACGAGGGCGCCGCGGAGTATGCGACCGGCGGTGTCTACGTGAATTTCATGCCGGCCGACGAGGCGCCGCGAATCCGCACCGGGGCGTACGGACGGAACTACGACCGGCTCGCGACGCTCAAGACGAAGTACGATCCGTCGAACCTGTTCCGGCTCAACCAGAACATCGTGCCCGCGGGACGATGACGATCTCGCGAGCGACCCTCGCGGGTTCGATCTCTCTCCCGCGTCCGCGATGACCGACATGCTCGATGCGATCGTCGCCACGAAGAAGGCCGGCCGCTCGGACGCCGATCTCGCCGCGGTGCTCGAGCTGCAGCGGAAGGCGCAGTGGCGCCTGGACTTCGTCGCGGCGGAGAACTCGATGGGATTCCACGCGCCCGCCGAGTCCGCGCGCATCCTCGGCGAGGCGATCGATTACGCCCGGCAGGCGCAGCTCGGCGCCAGGTAGAGGGGCGTCGCTACTCGATCTTGGGCGCGAGCAGGTACGAATAGCCGACGAGCACCAGGCCGACGAGGATCGGGATCAGCCCGAGGATGTACAGCGGCTTGCCCGGCTCGATCGACCGGAGGAACGCCCAAGTTCCGATGCCGACGGCAAGCGTGATCAACCCGCCGAGGCGCTGCCCTTCCTGCCGGCGCCGGGCCTGGAGCCGCGCCTCCTCGCGCAGCAGTTCGAGGGCGGCCGTGCCGCCGCTGGGGCTCTCGGCGAGCTTCCTCATGGTTTCGTTCTTGTAGAACGCTTCCCGCTCGCGGCGCCGGGCATCGGACCAAGCGGCGATGCTGACGAACGTGAACACGGACACGGCGGAAATGCTCAGAAACCCGAAAAGCGCGGCATTGCTCACGGCAGCCTCCTCGATGCGGTCGTCACCCTCGGGAGGTGTGACCCACGGGGGGCCGGACGGGTTGCGTCAAGTTGGCGCAACCGCCGGTCTCACCGCGGGGTCATACTGCCTGGAGCGGAGCCGATCGTGAGTGCGGCCGAAGACAGAGCCGACGTCCTGCGCGTCCTCGGGGGAGATCTGTCCGCGTTCGAAGGGATCGTCCGCCGCTGGGAAGGCCCCCTCGTCAACCTCGGGTATCGATTCTGCCGCGACCGGGGGCGCGCGGAAGAGATGGCGCAGGAAGCCTTCCTCCGCGCCTATCGAGCGCTGGGCAGCTGGCGGCAGGATTCGACGTTCTCGACCTGGCTCTTCGCGCTCGCGACGAATCTCTACCGCTCGGAGCTCAGACGGTTGCCGCTGCGTACGGTGCCGCTCGAGGCTGCGGGCGAGATCGCCTCCGCCGGCTCGCTCCTGGCACAGATTGCCGGCGAGGACCGCGACCGCGCGGTGCGAAATGCGGTGCTCAGGCTCCCGGCGAAGTACCGGGAGACCGTGATCCTGTACTACTTTCACGGGATGGACATCGCGGCATCGGCCGCGAGCCTCGGAACCGCGGAGGGCACCGTGAAGGCGCGATTGTCCCGGGCGCGGGATCTCCTGCGCAAGAAGCTGCCGGCGGCGCTCGCCACGACAGCGCTCGAGGAGGCGTGATGAAAGACAACGAGATCGACCGCGCGCTGTCCGGAGAGGCGGACATTCTCCCGTCGTCCGGATTCGCTCGCTCGGTAATGGAGGCGGTCGTGCGCGAAGCCCAGGCGCCTCCGCCGATCCCGTTTCCGTGGAGGAAGCTCGTGCCGGCCACCGTCGTAGGCGCGGTGGGGTTCGGAGTCCTGGCCTGGGCCGCCTGGAGCGCGCCGGCCGTGTCCCACGCGGCCGCCGAGGGAATCGTGATGCCGCCGGAGACGCTCGAGCACCTGACGGAACTTGCGGCCGCACCGGCGATTCTCTGGACGAGCGGCGTGCTGGCGTTGACGCTGGCGTCGGTCGCGCTCGGTGCCCGCGTCGCGGGGATGAGATCGCGGTAGCGGCCGCCCGGAGGCGGCCGCAATCCCGCGCTAGACCGCGCTGACCCTCAAATTGGCCTGAACGTCCCGCACGCCGTCGACCGCGCGGGCGATCTTGATCGCCTGCTCCTTCGCCTTGGGCGTCTCCACGTCGCCCGTGAGGAAGACGACTCCGGCACGGGTGTCGACGTCGATGCGGCTTCCCTCGAGCGCGCCGTCCTCGAGAATGCGGCCCTTCACGCGCATGGTTATGACCATGTCGTCGATCGTGGTTCCGATCGATCGTCCCGGGCTCGGTGCCGCGCCGCTGCCCGACGCGCGCCACACCTCGA
>DATKHQ010000099.1:0-2741 GCA_035510175.1 Candidatus Sulfotelmatobacter sp.
GCGGGGTGCGTGCTCGATGTGATCGAGGCTCCCGGGCCTCTCGTCCAGCGCCACGAGGGGCCCAGGCCGGTCGACGTCCTCCCCGCGCGCTTCGCGATGCACCGCGTCAAGGTCGCGACACCGTCGCCCGACACGCTTCCCGCGTCGCTCGACGACGCGCTCGACGCGTTCGCCCCCGACGCGACGATCGAGGGGAGCACGTTCCTGACGCAGCGCGCGCGCCTGGCGGCGTCGCTGTTCGCCGCGCGCCCCGAGTACCGCGACTTCGCGCTCGCGCGCCTCGGGGACGCCGCACGGCACGAGATGCGGAGGATCGAGCTGGGCCTCGCGCGCGACTTCCCCGATCTTCCTCCCGATCGCATCGCCGCCGTGGCGAGGGAATCGCGCGCGGGGCGCCGCGCGCTCCTCGCGGCGGAGCAGCCGACCGACGCCGATCTCGCCCGCGTGCTCGCCGCGTGGCTGCGCGACAGGCCGGCGCGGGAGGTCGCGCTCGCCTGGGAGAGAAAGCTGATCGCCGCGCATCTCGCGGGTGCCGCGCATCCCGACGACGCGCAGCGGTGGATCCGCGCGCGCGACCGCCTCTCCGTGCCCGCGCATGTCCGGGTGCTCGTCCCGTTGTTCCTGGTCATGGACCAAACGCAGGGCGTCGTCGGCTTCGAGCGGATCGTGCTTCCCCGCCCCGAGGGTTTCACCGAGCGGTCGGTGAAGACGCGGGCGTCGAAGGACCGCCCGGATGATCGGCTCCCCGAGAGGCCGCTGGCGCTCTGGCTCGTCGACCGGCTGCTTGCCGATTCCCGGGTCGCCGGAGAATTGCGCGCCGGCACGTACGCGCTCTCCGGCGCGACCTACGCGGAGCTCGATCCCCCCTGGAAGGCGAACCCCGCGCACCCGTTCCGGCGCGCGCGCGTGTCCGTGACGCTGGTCTCCGCGGTGCGCAAGGCGCGCCTCGAGGCGCGCGCGGACGTCGAGGCGCCGCCCGGGGTGCCGGAAACCGTGCTCGCCTTCGCGGCGCAGGCGTCCGGGGACCGCGCGCTCGACAAGGCGCTCGAGGCGTTCTCCTCGAACGAGTGACCGTTCAGTCCGCGGGCCACACCCCGACCGAGCTGCCGACCCAGGCGAGCCCCTTGTTGTGATCGACCCCGTGGATCTTCCCGCGCGACAGGCGCGTGAGGTTGATCGCGAGCGTGTAGTCCGCCGCGTCGTCGGGCTTCAGGAACATCATCCGGATCTCGGCCTTGACGCCGGTGCCGTCCGGGGCCCTCAGCGCGGGCGCGTAGTGGACGCGCTCCTGGAGGATCCACTGAGAGCGCTGCTCGGGCGGGATCGCCTCGAGGTCCGCCCGCGTGACGTCGGGGTTCACCCCCGTCCCGGCGAACGAGAAGAGCGGTTTCAGGATCAGCTCGCCGCAGTCGTCGGGGATCGGGTCGACCTCGGAGAGGTAGCGCGACCAGGGGGCGTACGGGTGCCGGATCCGCGTGAGGCTGTCCTTCGACCAGATCCAGTACCAGTTCGGATGGCACACCCAGGCGACGTCGAGCGGATCGCGCCAGTCGAACGGGAGCGGAGCCCCCTTGCGGTCGAGCTCGTCGAACACGATGCGGTTGAAGACCCGGCTCACGGGGACGTACCGGTCGCCCAGCGGCGCCAGCAGGCGGCGCCCGTCCTTCTTGATGCGGGCTGCGTCGACGCTGCGCACGCCGATCAGCCGCCTGGTCGCATGGAAGTCGGGGCGGGTCTTCTGCTCCTCGGGGTGGAGGTCGAGGAGGATGACCTCCTCGAGGGGGGCGTCCGCGACGATCGTCCGCCGCAGCAGCTCGACGTAGCCATCGTGCGTCAACCCCGAGAACAACGGGGTCCAGCGCTGCGGCATCCCGGGGATCGAGGCGAGGCACTCCCCCCAGATCTCCCCCTGGATGAGCTCCATCGCGTAGAGCGACGAGAACCCCTGGAGCTCGATCAGGCGCGGCGTGAGCGCGCCGTTGCCGTCTCGCACGATGGCGAAGTCGATCGCGACGAAGTGCGGGAGATCGTCCCCGCCGGGGACGCGGCAGCGCTCGGGGATCGCGCGGCGGCCGGCCGCGATCACCGCGTCGCTGCGCAGGATCGCCAGGATCTCCCGCGCGCCCCGCTCGCACTTGGCCCGGAGGTCCGCGGGCACGAGGAATGGCGTCTCCGCGAGGCGGAAGCCGAACTCGGGCTCGTCGAGGCGCTCTTCCATCAGCGCGCACATGCGCCGGTAGAGTGCGTCCGAATACCCGGCATTGAAGCGCGCGCGGAGGCTATCGTCCACGATGATCCGGCCGCGGCTCTACTCGAGCCCGTGCTCGGTCTCCCGGACGACGAAGTCCATCACCGACCGTAGATCGCCCGTGGCCCGGAAGGCGGCGAGCTGGCGCTCCGCTCCCGTGCCTTTCTCGACGATCTCGTGCGCGAGCTGGACCTGGGTGCGGGTGCCGAGCTCGTCGACGACGTCGTCGATGAACTCGAGCAGCTCGTCGAGGAGGCTCGCGTACGGGACCTCGGCCTGCTTTCCGAAGTCGATCAGGAGGCCGCGGACGCCCCAGCGCGCGGCGCGCCACTTGTTCTCCATGATCAGGGAGCGCCGGTACGGCCGGAAGGTGAGGTTCCGCGCGCGGAGCAGGTAGAGCTTTGCGGTGATCGCCTGGAACAGGGCGGCGATCGTGACCGTCTCCTCGGCGCGCAGCGGGATGTCGCAGATCCGGTACTCGAGCGTCTGGTAC
>DATKHQ010000100.1:0-9280 GCA_035510175.1 Candidatus Sulfotelmatobacter sp.
CGGCCGACGATCTTCGAGGTCGGACCCGCGAGGCTGGGGGTGCTCATCTGCTACGAGGGCCTCTACCCGCGCCTCGTGAGGCGCTACCGGAATGCCGGGGCCAACGCCCTCGTCGTCATGACCAACGATGCCTGGTGGGGACACACGGTGTTCGCGAGGTGGCACGCGCGCATGATCGCGACCCGGGCGCGGGAGGCGGACCTCCCCGTGGTTCGCGCCGCGAACAGCGGGGTGTCGTCCGTGACCGACCGCCGCGGGACGATGGGTCCGTCGACCGGACTGTTCGAGGTCCGGACGCTGCAGGTGGACCTGAGTCCCTCGACGACCGCGCCGACGCCGTACGCGCGGAGCGGCGACGTCGTGGTCGCCGCCGCGGCGATTGGGCTCTTGGCACTGCTCGGGTTCGGACGGCGCCGAGGGAAACGACCCCCGATTTGACCCAACCTGGGCCGGAACCTAGGTTTCCCGTTGGTTTTTGAGAGGTGGAGCCATGGGGAACCGTTGTCTGCTCCGGGGAAGGTCCGTCCTCGGCCGCGCTGCCGTCGTGCTCGCAGTCACGCTCGCGACCGCCGCGGGGGCCCGGGCGGCGGACGAGGTCTACGTTTCGAACTACACGACGGCCACCATCAACGTTTACTCGCGGACGGCCACCGGTGACACGGCACCGCTCCGGACGATCCAGACCGGCCTCGACCGGCCGCACACGATGGGGATGGACATCGCGCACCACGAGCTGTTCGTCACGAACAACCGGTACGCGAACCCACCCGATCCGGCCCACGTTCCCGCGGTGATGGTCTACGACCTCTCCGCGAGCTATCCGTTCAACGATGCGCCCAAGCGGTCGATCTCCGGTCCGGCGACCGGACTGACGAAGCCGGCCGGGCTCTACGTCGACATGGTCCACCAGGAACTTTACGTCTCGAACGATCTCGACTCCGGCTCTTCCGTGACCGTCTACCCGCTTTCGGCCAGCGGGAACGTTTCCCCGATCCGGAGCCTGTCCGGACCGACGACCGGCATCGAGGGTCCGATCGGGCTCGCCGTCGACCAGATCCACGACGAGCTGATCGTCGCGAGCTACAAGGTCCCGTTCGGGGGCTCGATCTCGTTCTTCGCGCGGACGGCCACGGGGGACGCCGCACCGCTGCGAACGATCCAGGGGGCCAGCACCGGATTCAACATGCCGCTGGGTGTCGCGCTCGATCTCAACCACGACGAGATCATCGTGGCCAACAGCGCCTACATGTCCGTGCTCCCCGGGAACATCCTCGTGTTCGCGCGCGCGAGCGCGGGCGACGTCGCCCCGATCCGGACGATCGACGGCCCGAGCACGCACCTGTGCAACCCGTGCGGCCTCGTCCTCGACGTCGCCAACGACGAGATCGTGGCGGCGAACTCCGACTTCGGAAACGGCCCGTGCGGCGAGACCGTGACCGCCCATGCCCGCGGCGTGGCCGGCGATGCGGCCCCCTCACGCGTGCTCGGCCCAGGCCCGGTCTCGGAGATCCAGTATCCGCCGTCCGTGCTCGTGGTCTCGCGCGTCGCATGCTCCGACCCCGCGAACCCGGACGGCACGCCCTGCGACGACGGAAACCTGTGCACGCAGACCGATCAGTGCCTCTCGGGCGCCTGCGTCG
Source organism: Candidatus Sulfotelmatobacter sp. (assembly GCA_035510175.1). Lineage (GTDB taxonomy): Bacteria > Acidobacteriota > Polarisedimenticolia > Polarisedimenticolales > DASRJG01 > DASRJG01. The sequence goes on from DATKHQ010000100.1 coordinate 1,641, forward strand.
GGTCGAATCCCGTGGCCTGCACGGCCGCCGACCCCTGCCACGCCGCGGGCACCTGCGAGCCCGCGAGCGGGCTCTGCTCGAACCCGGCGATGGCCGACGGCACGCTGTGCGACGACGGAAACTCCTGCACGGGTGGGGATGCCTGCTCGGCTGGGATCTGCGTCCCGGGCCTTCCCGTCCTTCCGGCGGAGGTAGGCGGGGTGACCGTGGACGGCCACGCGTCCGCGACGGTGGCCTGGACGCCCGTGCCGGGAGGCGCCGCGTACGACGTCGCCTCGTCGACCCTGTCTGACCTTTCGATCAACGGAACCGCGACGGCAAGCTGCCTTCTCAGCGCGGGGCCGGACGCGAGCTACGTCGACACGCGCGGTCCCCTCGCGGACGACGGGTACTACTACCTCGTCCGCGCGCAGAACGGCTGCGGCGAGGGGTCCTACGGCGCGGGCCCCGACGGCACGCCGCGCCTGATCGCCTCCTGCCCGTGAGCGGCTCTGCTCACCAGACCGGGGCGCCCGCGGGGTCGCGGACGGAGATCGTGACGCGCTGCTTCTTGAGCTGACGCGCCAGGAACACGGTCGTCCCGTCGTACCGGCCGTAGGTCCCGGTCACTTCGAGGTCGTCGCCGGGGGCGATCGGAAAGTCCATCGCCTTGAGGAACGACGACGGCGCGACGTCGACGTGAACGAGCTGCGTGGGCTGCGTCTCGAGCGTTACGTTCACGCCCTCGTGCCCCATCCAGTCGGGGATCGCGCGGACGTCCGCCACCTTCCCCTTGAGGCAAACCTCGGACTTCACGTCGTAGGTTGGTTTCTTGGGCGCGTCCTGCGCGAGCACCAAGCTCGCGCACGCCGCGGCGAGGACGGCGCCCGTAGCGAGCCCGTGTCTCATGATGCCGCCTCCTCTTCGGAGTCGCGCCAAGGTCGGCGTTTTCTACGCGCCGGCCCCGGAGTTGGGCCCCGGCGGATGTCTTGGACTTTCACGTTAGCGCCCCCGCCGGAGCGGTTCCGGACCGATTCGGTGCCGATGGCCCGGCGGGCGATCGCCTCGACGATCCGTGCTAGTCTCGCGTCCTTCCATGGGACGAGGCATGGTCGTCGACCGAACGTCGGTCCCGGCATACGTGCAGGCGAGCGGACCCGGCGCCCTCGCGGTGCGTCCCCTGCGCATCCTCCAGGTGAACTCCCTCCTGAGCGGCGGCGGCGCCGACAACCAGACCCTCGAGCTGTGCGCCGGACTCGCGGCGCTCGGACAGGAGGTCACGCTGGTCGTCCCCGAGGGGAGCCGCTGGGAGCCGCTCGCGCGCGGGATCGACGGCGTGCGCGTCGTGTCGCTTCCGGGCCGGGCGAGCCGGCCCTTGGGCGTGGCGCGCGCGCTCGCCACCCTCGTCCGCTCGCTCGACGCGGACGTCGTGCACGCGCACCAGGGGCGCGACTACTGGCCCGCGGTCTTCGCGGCGCGGACCTCCGGGCGGGGGACGCGCGCGGTCGTCACGCGGCATCTCATGAAGCGGCCGCGGGCCTTGAGCCGTTGGCTCCTGCTGCGCACGGCGGAGGTCATCGCCGTCTCGCGCGCGGTCGAGGAGGTTCTCCGCCGCGACCTGAGCGGTCCGACCAGGCGGCTCCACCTCGTCTACGGCGGCATCGAGACCGGCCGGTTCGCCCCGGTTCCGGCCGACGTGCGGCGCACGCTGCGGTCCGGATTCGGTTGGAGCGATCGGAGCATCGTCTTCGGCGTGGTCGGAGCGTTCAACCATCCACGCGGCAAGGGACAGATGGAGTTTCTCGAGGCGGCGCGTCAGGTCCACGCCGCCGTGCCGGAAACGCGCTTCGCGATCGTCGGGAGCGGCTCCATGGAAGCCGACCTGCGCGCGAGGATCCGCGCGTCGTCGCTCGACGGGATCGCGACGATGGTCCCTTTCACGGACGACGTCGCTGGGGTGATGAACGCGCTCGACGTGGTCGTCCACCCCGCGCTCGGCACCGAGGCGCTCGGAGTCGTGCTCTGGGAGGCGCTCGCCAACGGGAAGCCGGTGATCGCGTCGCGGCTCGACGGCATCCCCGAGGCGTTCGAGGAGGGCCGGCACGGCGTGCTGGTGCCGCCGGAGGACGTCTCCGCCCTCGCCCGCGCCATGGAGGGCATGGCCCGCGACCCGCAGGCGCGGCGCGCGCTCGGCGAGGCCGGGCGGGCGCACGTGCTTGCGCGGTTCACGCGCGCGGAGTCGGCCGGTCAGGTGCTCGCCCTCTACCGCCGGATCTGCGTCGGGCGGCTCTAGGCGGGCATGAGCCAGGGCGCCCTGCCGGCCTACTACACGCGCCTCGCGGAGTTCCGATCGCTGTTCTCCATGGGCACGCCGATCCTCACCTACCACAAGCTCGGTCCGCGGCCGCCTCGTGTCCGCCGGAAAGGCCTCTACGTCTCGGCGGCGCTGCTCGACCGCCAGCTCGAGGAGTTGCGCCGCGCCGGCTTCGCCTCGGGCAGCCTCGACGCGGTGCCCGGCGCTCTCGGCGGTGCCGGGCGGAGCGTGGTGGTGACATTCGACGACGGGTGCGCGAACGTGCTCGAGCACGGCCTCGGGCCGCTCGAGAGGTACGAGTTCCGCGCCGTCCAGTTCCTCGTCGCGGGGCTTTTGGGGAAGACCAACGCCTGGGACGCGGATCGCGGCGAGGCGCCGGAGCCGCTCATGAACGTCTCCCAGGTCCGGACGTGGCTCGCCGCCGGGCATTCGGTGGGCGCGCACTCGATGACGCATCCGGATCTGACGCGCGTGCCCCCCGCCCGCGCCCGCGAGGAGATCGGCGCGAGCAAGAAGCGGCTCGAGGACCTCTTCGGCGTTCCGGTCGCGCACTTCTGCTACCCGTACGGCGCGTGGAATCCGGCGCTGGCGGAGATGGTCCGGGAGGCGGGGTATCGCACCGCCTGCACGACGGAGTTCGGGGTCAACACGGCCGGCACCCCGCCCCTGGCCCTTCGCCGCATCACCGCGCGGTATCGCTCGCGCTCGCTCCGGTCGATCCTCCGGAGCGTGCTCGGCGCGCGGACTTACTTGTGGGTGACGGCCGTGAAGTAGAGGAGGCCGTACCCGGGCATCGTGGCGACCTCGCCGATCCAGATCACGCCGGCGACCTTACCGTTCCACGCGACGTCCGGATGCACCGTCATGTCGTTTCCGGAGAGCTGGCCGAGGTGCAGCTCCGACCACGGTCCCCACACCGCCCCCAGATGCGAGTTCCCGCTCGGATCCAACCGTCGCAGATGCACGTCGTAGCCGGGCGGCGCGGCTCCGACGATGTTGTCGTTCACCACCACGAACTCGGATCCGGTCCAGGCCAGCCGCCCGTATCGCCCCGCATCGGCGTCCGGGGCGAACTCTTGCACGGGGTCCAGCGTGCCCGACGAGAAGACCCGCGTGCAGGCGCGATCGCCCGACTGTTCGAGGACGTGCCAGGCGACCGCGAAGCCGTCGCCGTTCGCCGCCACGGACGGCATCCCGCCGAGAGGCGTGTACGGATCGGCGTGCTGGTTCACGACCGTCCACGCGGGCGGGCTCGCCCACTCCTCCTCGCGCGGCCTCTCGGTGAGGATGACGGTGCCGCTCGCCGCCACGCCGTACAGGGCGTCGTAGGCGATGCCGAATGCTCCCTCGTGGACGCGGTAGGTGCCATCGACGGTCTCGATCGCTGCGCTCTTCCAGGCGATCGCGGCGTTCTTGCCGCTGTTCGGAAGGATCTCCTCGGCGCCGAGTGAAAGCCCATCGGTCCCGAAGCGTTGGAATCGCAGGCAATTCCCGGCGCAATACGGGACCTTCCAGACGATTCCGAAACGATCTTGCCCCCAGGCGATTCTCGGCTCGCTCCCGGAGGCGGCGACGATGACGTCGCTCACGATCGACGAGTCGGCGTCGAGGATGACGAGCCGAACCGCGGGAGGCCCGCTGCGAAGATCCTCGAACACGACGGCGAGATGCCGTCCCGTCCACGCCGCATCGGGGAGGCGTGCCGAAGCCGTGATCCGGAGAGGTGGGTCGTCGACCGGCGTTCCGTCGGGCTGGATGCGGCCGACGCGGATCCGGTCGGCGCTGTCGCTCCAGACCGCGGCGAAGCTGACGCCCGTCCACAGCAGCCGCGGCCGGGCTCCGAGCGAGACGGCGCCGCGCAGCCGCGGTTGCGGGAGGCCGTGCACGTCGGGCCACAGGGCGACGATGGGGCCAGCCTGGGGGTAGTCGACCGTGGTGTCGAACCCGTCGTCGACGACCCCGTTGCAGTCGTTGTCGATCCCGTCGAGCAGCTCGACGGCCCCCGGGTGGACCGCGGGGTCGTCGTCGTTGCAGTCGACTTCCGCGTCGAACCCGTCGTGGTCGGCGTCGCGGAGCGCCGGCGGCCAGGGCAATCGCGTGCCGTCGTCTGCGACTCTGATGATCGACGGCTCGACCGTCGTCCCGAGCGGCGGGTTTCCTCGCTCGGGCGGGGCGATCGGCAATCCGGCCCGCGCCGCGCCGACCGTGAGAATCAGGCCCGTCGATACGAAGAGCATTGCAGCGGACATTCGCATGCTGTCCTCCCCATCGCTCCGATGAGGACGTCGCACGCCGGCCTGAGCGCCCCGCCGCGGTGGAGCGATGTACGAGGTCCGCGGAGCCAGGCTCTTACACTCCGGACGACCGACCGGCACAGGCGCGGCACACGCCGCGCGCTCGGAACGTGTTAAGACCGGAATATGCGCAAAGCCGAGAAAAAGACGTCGTCCAAACGACCGTTCCCGTCCGTTTAGACGTGCGCTAGCGCCTCGACGATCGGCCGACGTGCCGCGCGTCGGGCGGGGACGTAAGCCGCAGCCGCAAGCGTCGCAGTCATCACGCACGCCCCCACCGCGTAGGCCAGCGGAAAGAGCTGGATGTGAAGGGGGACCGGCCGCGCGACCCCGGGCGGCGGCGGGAGCACGATCCCCGCGTGGTTGAGCACGAGACGCAGGAGGAGCGAGAGCGCGGCCCCGGCCACCGAACCCGCGATTCCGAGGAGGAGCCCCTCGGCGATGAGGAGGTTCCGCACGCGCGACGCCCGCGTTCCGAGCGCGCGCAGCGTCCCGACCTCGCGGGTCCGCTCCGAGGCCGCCATCATCATGGTGTTGGCCGCTGCGAGCAGGACGACGACGACGATCACCGCCCCCATGAATCCGAAGATTCCGATGTAAAGCAGGCGTACCTGGCGGTAGAAATGGGCGAGTTCCCTCCACGTGCGCCCGGCGAGCGGGAGCCCGGCGGCGCGCAGAGTGCCGAGCAGCCGCTCCAGCACGACGGCGGGATCGGCCCGGTCCTTGAGCACGACCGCGAGCTTCGAGACTTCCCCGGGGGCCGCGAGGAGCTCCCCGGCCAGATCGACGGTCGTGAAGACGGCGCGGTCGTCGAGCTCCTGAAACGGCAACGCCGCGATCCCGGCCACCACCGCGCGGACGGAATGGAGGCCCCGCTCGGGGGTACCGGAGAGCATCCCGACCACGTCTCCCGGCGAAACGCCGAGCGCCTTCGCGAGCCCCGCGCCCAGGACGACGCCCCGCTCTCCGCCATCGGCGAGCCATCGCCCGCGCACGACGGAGGACGCTGCGTCCATCGCGCGCGCCTCGCCGGCGGGATCGACGCCGGTGCCGACGCACGGGAAGGAGCGGGAGCCGCTCGAGACGAGCGCGACGAACTCGATGCGCGGGAGGACGACGGCAACCTCGGGATCCGCCGCGACGAGCGCCTCGACGCGTGCCGCCTGGACGACGGGGTGATCGCGGGACGCGTCCGGGCCCCCGTCGAACGCTGCGGCATCCGCGATCTGCAGATGGCCCGTCCCCCCGCGGATCGTTCCCTCGCGCAGCGCCTGGAACGACTGCGCCACGAACCCGCCGGCCATGGCGATCGCCGCGAAGCCGACGGCGACCCCGCCCAGCGTCAGCGCGCTGCGCCGGGTGTTGCGCGCCACGTTGCGCGCCGCGAGACGGAAGAGCGTCACGTCGAGGACTCCACGCGACCGTCCACGAGCGTGACAACCCGGCGCGCGCGTCCCGCCACCCGCGGGTCATGGGTCGACACGACGAGGGCCACGGCCCGGTCCTCGTGAAGCCGCTGCATCAGGTCGAGCACGCCCTCGGCGCCGCGCGAGTCGAGGCTGGCGGTGGGCTCGTCGGCGAGGACGACCTCGGGGTCGTTCGCGAGCGCGCGGGCGATCGCCACGCGCTGGCGCTCGCCCCCCGAGAGGAGGTCCGGACGGACGTCCGCCTTGCCTTCGAGCCCCACGCGGGAGAGCAGCTCCCGGGACCTGCGGCGCCGGAGCGCCGCGGGCGCGTGGCGCAGGACCATCGGGTACTCCACGTTCTCCGCGGCGGTCAGGACGGGGACGAGATTGAACGTCTGGAAGACGAATCCGAAGCGGTCCCGCCGGCAATCCGACAGCTGATCGTCGTCGAGCGCGGCGACGCTCCGGCCGTCGAGCCACACGCCTCCGCCGTCGGGGCGGTCGAGCAGGCCCAGCAGGTTGATCAGCGTCGTCTTCCCCGAGCCCGAGGGGCCGCGAAGCACCACGAAGTCGGACGGCGCCACGGCGAGGTCCACGCCGCGCAGCGCCGGCACGGCGACCGCGCCGAGCCGGTACGTGCGCAGGAGCCCGCGGCCCTCGAGGATCGGCGTGCTCGGTGACTCTTCCATGCGGTGGTCGGGCGCCTCGTGCCAAACGCGCGGGAGCGCGCAGGGTACCTCACCTGCGCGGCGCGTGGGTGCTCTGACTTCGACTATGATCCCCGCGTTCGTTTCTTCATTCCGGGTGTCCCGAAATGACGCGACTGCGCATTCTCGCGGCCCTCGCGGCGGGAGCCGTGTACGCGGTCGCGCTCGATCTCTGGCTCCGATTCTGGGTGCTCGTCGCCTACCGCGACGATCCCGCGAAGACGGTCGCGGCGTTCAACGCGGCGGTGCGGCGGTGGGGCCGGATGATGTTCGGCGCCGCGCGGTGGGGCGTGGGGCTCCACGTCAGCGTGGAGGGCTCCATGCCGCCGCCCGGGCGGTACCTGGTCGTCGCGAATCACCAGAGCAGCCTGGACGTCCCCCTGCTGATCACGATTCTCGACACGCTGAATCTGAAGTTCGTCGCGATGGAGAGGCTGCGCCGCGGCAAGCCGACGATCTCGCTCGTGCTCCGACACGGAGGGTTCGTGTGCGTCGGCAAGCGCGACGTGGGCGAGGACCTCGCCGCGCTGACGCGCTTCGCTCAGGACGTCCCTCGCTTCGACGGCAGCCCGGTGATCTTTCCCGCGGGCGGAGTCGAGCGGGACGAGGGGGCGCGGCGGTTCTTCCTCGCGGGGATCGAGGTGCTGCGCCGCGGGACCCGGCTGCCGATCCTGCCGATCGCGATCGACGGCTTGTCGAACGCACCCACCATCGGCGGCTTGAGCCGGATCGTCGGCGCCCGGGTGACGGTCCGGATCTTTCCGCCGGTCGGCGTCGAGGAGGTCGGGCGGGACCCTCGCGCCGCGTACGCCGGGATCGAGGATCGGATCTACGGCGCGGTGGCGGAGATGCGCGCGCGCGAGCTAGCTACCGCTTTGCCTCGAGATACATCTGCCGGCAGAGATGCCGGATGATCTTGCCGCTGGTCGTCTTGGGAATC